>CAYGYY010000034.1:0-23565 GCA_964354265.1 uncultured Actinomycetota bacterium | reverse complement strand
GACTTACAGGAGCTCGGGTGTGGACCTGGATGCTGCAGGTGAAGCAATCAAGCTTATAAAGGAACCAGTCTTTTCCACATTCAATAAAAATGTATTAAATGACCTGACCTCATATGCAGGCCTTTTTTTATTTGAGAGCCAAAAATACAGGCAACCAGTACTCGTATCTTCGACCGACGGTGTGGGTACAAAACTTATCCTCGCAAAAAAAACAGGCATCTACAATCACATAGGGCAGGATCTTGTTGCAATGTGTATAAATGACATAATCTGCTGCGGCGCAAAACCTCTTTTTTTCCTTGACTATATAGCATGGGGAAAACTTGACCCCCAAAAGGCCAGGATGATAGTGGGATCCATAGCAGATAGCTGCAGGACATGCCAGGCAGCTCTCATAGGGGGTGAAATGGCAGAAATGCCTGATATGTATGCAAAAGATGATATCGATCTTGCAGGCTTTGCAGTGGGGGTGGTTGAAAAATCAGGCATTATAAAGCCTGAATTGGTCAGCAGGGGCGATTTACTTCTTGGTGTCCCGTCATCTGGTATACACAGTAACGGTTTTTCCCTTATAAGGAAAATAATAGATTCAAAAAATATTAACCTTGATTTTCCATTTAACAATGGTATCAGTAATGAGCCTGGTTTAAAAAAAACACTTGGCGAAGCGCTTCTTGCGCCAACCAGGCTTTATTTTCCAGTAACCAGCCTTCTGCATGAAGAGGGGATAAAAGTCAACGGTATAGCACACATAACCGGGGGCGGTTTCTATGAAAACATAAACAGGATAATACCTAAAAATATGGATGCTTTAATAACAGAAGGAAGCTGGCCTGTGCAGGAAGTGTTCATGTTCCTGCAGCAGCGGGGAAATCTTGAAAAAGATGAGATGTACAGGGTATTCAACATGGGTATTGGTCTGGTTTTGATAATAAACCCGGATCTTGTTGAGCCTGCATTGAGGAAATTAAATAATGCAGGGGAAAATGCCTATATTATGGGAAAAGTCATCAGTGGCTCCGGTAAGGTCAGGATAAATTACGATAAATAGTTTTATTCAATAATACGATTAATAATCGTAATCAATGAAGCGTAAACAATTGTACCAAATATTGCGGTAATTAAGTCAGATAATTATACTCAAAAATATATTTTATAATAAACGGGTATGAAAAATACAAATGAAAATAAAAGGATAGCAGTGTTTGCTTCAGGCTTTGGTTCAAACCTTCAAGCCCTGATAGACTATGCGGGAAAAGGACATATAAATGGTGATATAGTTCTGGTTTTCAGCAACAACCGCAGGGCTTATGCGCTTGAGAGGGCTAAACAATATGGTATAAAGACTGTAAACTTTAGCCCCACTGATTTTAACAACAGGGGCGAATACGACAAAAAAATCACTGCTTTAATTAAGGAAGAAAAAATAGACCTTATTGTGCTTGCAGGCTACATGCTTCTTATAGGCCGGGGTTTAGTTAAAAAATACAGGAACCGGATATTAAATATTCATCCTGCACTGCTCCCCTCCTTTAAGGGAACGAATGGCATAAGAGATGCATATGAATATGGAGTAAAAGTTACTGGCGTGACCGTTCATTTTGTAGATGAAGGGCTTGATTCAGGACCGGTAATTATCCAGGAAGCTGTCCAAATAGGCCAGGACGATAGCATTGAAAGCCTTGAGGAAAAAATACATGAAGTAGAGCACAGGATATATCCTGTTGCAGTAAAATATTTCTGCAACGGGAGTTTGAAAATTTCTGGAAGGAAAGTCTTTATTTCAGGCGACTAGTCCTGTTTTATATTCTAAAGTTCCGGCATTGTTTTTTTTATAACTTTTTTATTTTAAAAAGGAGAAAAAGTGTCAGCAGCAGTAAAAAGGGCATTGATTAGTGTTTCCAACAAAATCGGTATAGTAAAGTTTGCAGGTGTACTGCAGTCTTTAGGAATTGAGATCGTAACAACCGGCGGCACATACAACCAGCTTGCCGATGCAGGGATAAAAGTCCTGAAAGTAGAGGAGCTTACAAAATTTCCAGAAATGATGAATGGCAGGCTTAAAACACTGCACCCTTTCGTTCATGGGGCAATCCTTGCAGACAGGTCAAAGGAAGAGCATCTTGAACAGGCGCAAAATGCAGGAATGAAACTGATAGATATGGTCGTAGTGAATCTCTATCCCTTTAAAGAAACTATTTCCAAACCCGGTGTAAGCAGGCAGGAAGCTATTGAAAATATTGATATCGGCGGACCGACTATGATAAGGAGCGCCGCTAAAAACCATAAAAGCGTGGCAGTAGTGGTGGACCCTGAAGACTATGAGAAGATAGCTGATGAGCTTCTAAAATCCGGCGGAAGTCTTGCAGATGCCACATTATTTAGCTTGAGTGTAAAGGCTTTCCAGCATACCTGTGAGTATGACAGTGTTATTTTCAACTATTTCATGAATGAGTATAACATTGGCAGGGAGGATGAGTTTAAAGGTACGGATGTATATCTTAGGCCCTACCTGAAAATTGATTGCACAAAAGTCGAAAATGAATTTATAGATAAAACAGGCGTAAATGAATTTAAAAACAGTGAGGGCGGATATGTTGATTTTCTTGACCTTCAGTATAGAAAGATACAGGACTTAAGATATGGGGAGAATCCTCACCAGAAAGCTGCCTACTATAAGCTTTCCAATGCACCTGCGCAGTGCCTGGCAAATAGTGTTCAGATACAGGGTAAGGAGCTCTCTTATAATAATATACTTGATGCCAATGCTGCGTTTGCAATAGTCAGGGAATTTGAAGTCCCATGTGTTGCTATAATAAAACACAATAATCCCTGCGGCGTTTCTTCTGCTGCAACCGTGGCTGAATCATATCATAATGCGCATTTTGCCGATCCTGTTTCAGCATTCGGCGGCATAGTGGCGTGCAATTATCAATGGACTTCTGATGCATCAAGGCAGATGTCGGATAAGTTTGTAGAGGTCCTTATTGCTCCGGATTTTGGGGATGAAGCTCTTGAAATATTAAAAAACAGGGAAAATTTAAGGATACTTAAAATAGAATTCGACCTGAAAAAACATATTGAAGAACTTAAAACTGGAAAATACAAACCAGGATATGCAGATCTCAAAGGCATTGATGGCGGATTGCTGGCGCAGGATATAGATGAAGGTGTAGTAAATATGGAATCATTTGGATTTGTTACAGAAACAAGACCCTCAAGGTCCCAGCTGGATGACCTGGTGTTTGCATGGCAGATAATAAAGAATATAAAATCAAATGCAATACTTATTGTGAAAGACAGGACGACTGCTGGAGTGGGGGCCGGGCAAATGAGCAGGGTCGATTCTACAAAGATAGCTGTTGAAAAAGCCGGCGAGAAAGCAAAAGGCTCCGTCCTTGCATCAGATGCTTTCTTTCCGTTTGCAGATGGCGTGGAAGCTGCAATCAGCGCAGGGGTTTCTGCAATAATACAGCCCGGCGGCTCAGTCAGGGACAAGGAGATAATCGAACTCTGCAATAAAAATAAAGTCCCTATGGTTTTTACCGGCAGGAGGCATTTCAAGCACTGAAAAATTGATACCTACAGCTTTTATGGCTTCAATAAATAACCTTTTGATAGAAGTAAGGGAAAAGACGGTAATTGCCGACGTTGACCTGGCTGAATCACTTGCCCGGCATATCGAGATATTTAATGCAACAAAAGCAGGAATCCTGACAAGGCCGGCAAAGCAATGCTTGAGAATTTATCAAAAATAGAAAGTATTATAAACAGGATACCTGATTATAATTCTGGTATTTAACTTAGGGGGTCTGGTATGAGTGAAAAATGGAAAACTAAGGACTGGTTTGTAAGTGCCTGGAATTATGAAGAGGAAGTTTTAAAAAAACTTAATTTTCCTAAAAAAGTAAAATTTCATGATGCAACACTTCGTGACGGAGAGCAACAGGCAGGGCTCGTTTTTAATAAAGATGAGAAAATAAGAATAGCAGAAAAACTTGCTGAAGCTGGCATTGACAGGATTGAAGCAGGAATGCCTGCAGTATCAAAGCAGGACGAAGAGGCAATAAAAGAAATAGTCAGGCGGAACCTGGGGCCAGAGATATTCGTTTTTTCACGCTGTGTCCTTGATGATGTAAAAAGGGCTGTTGACTGCGGGGTCGACGGTATTGTAATAGAGATACCCTCAAGCAAACATATTATTGAAAAAGCATATGGCTGGACTGTTGAAAAAGCGATGGAAATGCCAATTGAGGCCACAAGATTTGCCAGGGAAAACGGCCTTTATACTGTATTTTTCCCTGTAGATATGACACGTGCTGAACTTGACTGGTTCTTTGCATTAATCGATAAGGTTTCGACAGAAGGGCATATGGATGCTTTGGGAGTAGTAGACACCATGGGAGTCCTATCTCCGCATGCAGTTGATTTTCTGGTAAGGCAAATAAAGAAGAAAATAAACAAACCATTGGAAGCCCATTTCCATAATGATTTCAATTGCGCTTCTGCAAATACAGTAATCGCTGTGGCTGCAGGGGTTGAAGTGGTCCAGTCTTCAATCTCGGGCATAGGGGAAAGAGCAGGCATGGCAGCATATGAGGATGTTGCAATGATATTAAAGACAATGTACGGCCTGGATATAGATATTGATTTTTCAAAGATGTATGAGACTTCAAAACTTGTACAGGAAATATTAAACTTGAAATTACCTGATAACAGGCCGATTATTGGGGATGGGTTATTCGATGTTGAATCAGGGATTGTAAGTGTTTGGATGGACAGGCTTATGGGCTCAGAAGATGTCCTTGAGATTTTCCCATTCCACTGGGAATTTGTTGGTCACAGGACCCCGGGTATTGTTCTTGGCAAACACAGCGGGACAACGTCAATAGAAAACTGGCTGAAAAAAATGGGCAAATCGGCTGATTCACAGCAGATAAACGAGATTCTTGCAAAAGTAAAAGAAAAATCTTATGAAAAAAAGGGTTTACTGAACAGGCAGGATTTTGAAGAAATTGTATCAGAAGTTTTGAAATGACTGCGGGAGTAGCCATGAATTCAAGAGAAAGATTAATAATGTCGTTAGGGCATAAGGAGCCCGACAGGGTACCAGTAGACCTTGGCGGTGTTTCTGTCTCGCTTATCCATAAAAATTCTCATAAAGCGTTGGCAGAATACCTGGGAATCAACAATCCTGTTGAGAAGATACATAATCTGATGACTATGTGCGTATATACAGATGAGAGGATAAAGGAAAGGTTTAAAGCAGACATAGAACTTATACAGCCTGGGAAACCAGACAAATGGGAACTGGTTATTGATAAGGAAAACGGTAAATGGACAGATGACTGGGGTGTTGTCTATAAAAAACCTGAAGGCGTGATGTTTTATGAGTGGGACTGGCAGCCACTTCAAAACGCTTCAGAGATAAGTGATATTGAAAAATATAAAATGCCCGACGTAGAGGATCCTGGCAGGTACAGGGGGTTGAGAGAAAAAGTCAAAAAAATATTTGAAACCACTGGTAAAGCGATGCTTGTAAACAGCGCATACGGCATATGGGAGCAGACAATGACGATAAGAGGTCTGCAAAATTCCCTGATGGATCTTGCAGGAAATAGAAAATTTGCTGAATATCTTGCAGAAAAATTGCTGGACTGGCTTTTAAAGTACTATGATATCATGCTTGGACTTGTCGGCGAATATGTGCAGGTTGTTAAAATGGACGATGACCTTGGCTTTAAAAGCGGACCCTTGATGTCTCCTGATGTATACAGGCAGATATATAAGCCGCTGCATAAAAAAATCGTGGATTTTATTAAGAGCAAGACAGATGCGAAGATTTTTATACACTCAGATGGAAGTATTTATGATTTTATCCCCGATTTCATAGAGCTGGGTATAGATATTATAAATCCGGTAGAAGTAACTGCTGTCAATATGGAGAGTGACAGGCTAAAGAAAGAATTCGGTAAATACATAAGCTTTTGGGGTGGTGGATGCGATAATAAGATACTGGAGGAAGGGACTCCAAAACAGGTGGAAGAAGAGGTTAAAAGAAGGATAGCTGATTTTGCTAAAGATGGCGGTTTTATTTTTGGAAGTATTCACTGTATACAACCTTTTGTATCCCCTGAAAATATCGAAGCACTTTTTGATTCAGCTTATAAATTCGGTAGTTATTCTTAAAACTATAAGAACCATACTCTTATTGTCTTAATTTAGTTTCTCTTAGTGAAAGGTTGCGAAAGAAATGAAAGATTTTAATGGAAAAACAGTGCTTATAACTGGAGCTGCACAGGGTGTAGGGAAAGAAACTGCATTGGTTTTTGCAGATGCTGGAACAAATGTTGTTATATCAGATATAAATCAAAGTTTGCTGGCAGCTCTTGAGCTTGAACTGAAGGCAAAAGGTCATAATGTGGTTACAAAAGTCTGCGATATCTCCAATACTGAAGAAATAAAGAATCTTGTAAAGATGGCTTTATTTGAATATGGCAAAATTGATTATCTGGTTAACAATGCTGCAGTTTCCCTGGCAAAAAAAATGACAGACATCAATGAACAGGACTGGGACAGGGTACTTGCTGTAAATGTAAAAGGTACTTTTTTCGTGCTTATTACTGTTGCAAAATCAATGATTGAAAAAAATATAAAAGGCTGCATAGTAAATATTGCTTCAATAGCGGGATTGGCTGGAAGGCCAAATTTTCTAGTTTATGCGGCAAGCAAAGCAGCGGTAATAAACATGACAAAAAGTACAGCTCTTGAATTTGCACCCAAAGGCATAAGGGTAAATGCTGTTGCTCCGGGTACGATTGATACCCCGATGTGGAAGGATGTTGCGGGAAAGATATCCGGTATAGAAAACATCACGGTTGAAGAAGTGCAGAAGAAATGGGTCGGAAAGATCCCCCTGGGCAGGCTTGCATCACCAGGGGACATTGCTGATACAATTTTTTATTTATGCAGTGATAAAGCCGTATATATCACTGGGCAGGTTATCAATGTTTGTGGAGGCCTTTCTATTATTTAACTGCAAAAAAGAATTTTGAAATTATTAACCAGATTAAGGTATCATTTTATTGTAATTTATACGATAGAAAATAATTTTTAAAAATTCTTAGTTTAATGAGGATATAAGAAATGAAATTTAAAATTTCAAAAAAGTTTGCAATTGAAATTTATAAAAAATTAAAGTTATGCAGAAGATTTGAAGAAAAAGTCATAGAGCTTGTAAACAGCAATGAGATATACGGTACCACCCATGAGTATGCTGGAGAAGAGGCTGTAGCTGTTGGAATCTGTTCTGCTCTTGAGCCACAAGATTTTATTATAAGCACCCATAGGGGACATGGCCATATGATTTCTAAAGGTGCGGATATAAAATTCATGTTTTCAGAACTGATGGGAAGGGCCAATGGTTATAATGGCGGCAAAGGCGGTTCAATGCACATAGCTGAACCTGCAGTGGGTATCCTTGGAGCAAACGGCATAGTAGGTGCAGGAATGCCGATTGCAGTTGGAGCTGCCCTTGCATTAAAAATTGATAATAAAAAGAATATAGTTGTTTCATTTTATGGTGATGGAGCTGCAAATCAGGGCGTCGTACATGAAAGTATGAACCTGGCAGCCATACTCAAATTGCCAGTATTATTTGTGTGTGAAAACAACATGTATGCTGTAAGCACTCCTGCAAGTTACTCTTCAAAGTTAAAAAATCTTAGTGAAAGAGCCAAAGCTTATGGGTTTGAAGGCCTTAGTATAGACGGAATGGATGTCCTGGAAGTCTACAGTACCGCAAATGAATTAATCGAAAAAATAAGGAAAGGGAGCGGGCCATTCATCCTGGAATGCAAGACTTACAGGTACAGCGGCCATTTCACTGCTGAACCTGTCCTTGGATTGAATTACAGGCCTGATGAAGAAATAAGACTTTATAAGGCAAAGGATCCTGTGATAAGTTTTAATAATATTTTAATCAGCCAAAAAATCTGCAGTGCTGAAGAGCTGGAGAAAATAGATATTATTATTGAAAATGAACTGCAGGAGGCAATAGATTTTGCCAGGGGCAGCAAGTTTCCTGAACCGGAGGATGCCTTAAAGGATATGTATTCAACAGATTATGAAGGCATTCCACAGAAAGGATGGAAAAGTTGAGGACCTTATGGTACTTGCGGGCTGTCGCAGAAGCCCTAAAACAGGAAATGCACAGAGACTCTCAAATAATTGTAATGGGAGAAGATATCAGGCAGAGCTTAAGAGGCATAACCAAAGGTTTCATTGATGAGTTTGGGCCTGAAAGGGTAATAGATATGCCGATTTCGGAAGCTGCAATGGTGGGAGCGGGTACCGGTGCAGCGCTTCTGGGGAAAAGGCCTGTACTTGAATTTCAAATAAGCGAATTTGTTTTTTTTGCTTTTGACCAGTTAATAGACCAGGCACAAAAAATAAGATATATGTCGGGCGGTAAACTAAGCGCTCCGGTAACATATATAATTGCAGGTGCAGGTGCAAAAGGAGGTATGGCCGGACAGCATTCAGATAATCCTTATCCTTATATACTGCATGGAGGGATAAAAACAATTATTCCATCTACACCTTATGACGCAAAAGGGTTGGTTATATCTGCAATAAGGGATAACGATCCCGTGGCAGTTTTCCTGCCAATAAATATTACAGGTACTAAGGGAGAAGTGCCTGAAGACACTTATACAATACCTCTTGGCCAGGCAGAAATAAAAAGGCATGGGGAGGATATTACCGTTGTTGCTGTGGGTCACCTTGTAAATGTTGCAATTAAAGCAGCAGAAAAACTTGAGCAATCTGGTATTTCTATTGAAATATTTGACCCAAGGACACTGCTTCCATTTGATAAGGGATTATTGATAAAATCAATTGCCAGGACCGGCAGGCTTTTAATTATTGATGATTCAAACAGGATGTGCGGATTCGCAGCTGAGGTAAGCGCTTTTGCAGCAGAGGAGTGCTTTGAAATCCTGAAAGCACCTATTGTAAGAGTTACCAGGGCTGATGTACCTGTTCCCTTCAGCAGGGTGATGGAAAATTTTGTGCTGCCGGATGAGGAAAAACTTATAAATGCAATAAAAAAAATGCTAAAGATAAAATGATAAAAGCATTATGTGAAGAATTATTGAATATAAAAGGTGGTCAAATTGCATGAGGTCATTATTCCTAAAGTGGGAATGGGGATAACAGAGGTTGAGATCTCAAAGTGGGAAGTAAAAATAGGGGACAAAATAAATAAAGGTGACCCAATAATCGAGATAAATACAGAGAAGGCGAGCACCGTTCTTGATGCAGATTTTGCAGGCGAAGTAGCTGAGATTCTTTTTAATCCTGGGGATATGGTTGAAGTCGGAACTGTCATATGCAGGATAAAATGAAAAAAATCGGTGCTTTATTGGTGCATGCCTCTTGTACAGTTATTTAGCCAATTTATATATAAATTGAATTTGGTACAGGTGTTTAAAAACAATGAATTATTAATAATAAAGGGGTAACTGTGGATAAAGGTGTAGCTGCTAAAAAAATCTGCAATTTTATTGACAATATAAGAAATGAGATTATAGATTTTACATTAGATTGCGTTAAACAATCCAGTGAAACGCCTCCCGGGGATGAAACTGCTATAGCAGCCCTTATAAAAAAGAAAGCCTTGAGTTGGGGGTTGGGCAATCCCGAGATATTTGCAAAAAAGCCAAACAGGCCAAATATTTTGTTTAGCTTTAAAAGTATTACACCTGGTAAAAAGCTTATACTTAGCGGCCACCTTGATACTAAACCTTTGGGCGATCCTGAGAACTGGAAGGTAATTGACCCTGTAAAACCAACAATTATTAATGACCGGTTATACGGCAGGGGTTCGACAGACATGAAAGGCGCAGTTGTCGGAATGATTGCAGCTGCCTATGCAATCAATGCAATGAAGCTGCCTTTTAATGGTAAGCTCTCGTTGCTTTTTACTGCTGATGAGGAAGGTGGATGTGCATATGGGGCAAAATATTTGGCTGAAGTGGGATTTGATGCTGATGCCATAATACTAGGGGAACCATCAGGTGAAAACAGTAATTTTGATACCATAGGAATAGCAAGCCGCGGTGTTTTACTTGGAAAAATAAAGGTTCATGGAACACAGATGCACAGCAGCATATCAGATAGAGAATATTGCATAAATGCAAGCATAAAAATGGCAAAAGTCCTAACAGAGTTTGCGCAGAATCTTAAATCTAGTATAAGGTTTAATTCTCACAAACTCTATCCTTTAGGACCTACTATCAATCCTGGAGTGATTCTTGAGGGAGGGATATTCTACGGTGTTATTCCAGGTTTAGCTGGTTTCGGGTTTGATATAAGAGCAATACCGGGAATGAAATTTGAAATATTGAAGGAAGATATCGAAAATTTCTTAAAAAAGCTAAAAAACGAAGATAATAAATTAGATGCAGAACTTGTACTGGAAAAACCACCACTGGATGCATGGATTCCGCCCGCAGAAATAGAAGAGGGGCATCCTGTAATAATGAGTTGTATTTATGCAGCAAAAAGTATCCTGGGATTTAAGCCTAAAAAAGTTGGTGTGCCTTTTTGTACAGAGTCCAGTTTTTATGTAAACATGATGGGTATCCCTACTATTTCATCTTTTGGGCCCGGTTTTATAAGACTTGCGCATGGACCAGATGAATATATAGACCTGGAAGCGATTGTAAACTCTGCGAAAATATATGCACTTGCAGCTTTGGATTATTTAAATTGATATATATTTGGAATTATAGTTTATTTTACTTTCAAATATTTTATCCAGATTACACGTGGCGCTATTCAGGCAGCATAAAGCGTAAAAATATTATTTTATAAATGTCAGTATTTTTTAAAAGAGGCTATTAATGAAGGAAAACAATACAAAATATGCTTTTTTTAATAGAAAAATCGTACCCATAGAAGAAGCTAATATAAATATCAGGTCCTGTGTTATACATTATGGAATTGGAATTTTTGAAGGAATAAGGTCCTACTGGAACGAAGAAGATGGGACCGGGTATATTTTTAGAGCCAGGGAACATTATGAGCGAATGATAAAAAATGCAAGAATAATAGCAATGGATATCCAGTATAGTACAGCAGAACTTATAGACTTTACAATTGAACTTCTAAAAAAGGAGGATTTTCGGGACGACACCTATATAAGACCATTTGCATATTATGCTTCTGAAAACATACTTGAGAAACTTAACAGTTCTGATTATGGTTTCTTTATCTATTCATTTCCCATGCACTCAATCCTTGATGATGGCAAAGGCTTAAATGTTTGCGTGTCTTCATGGACAAGGTTGAACGATAATATGACAGCACCAAGGGGGAAAATATCTGGTGCTTATGTAAACATATCTCTGGTCAACTATGAAGCTAAACAGAACGGCTATGATGATGGAATAATCCTTTCACAGAACGGGCATGTTTCTGAGGGAGGAGGCCAGAATTTTGCAATAATTAGGGGCAAAAAGTTTATTTCACCACCGGTTTATGACGATATCCTTGAAGGGATTACACTGGATTCATTGGAAAAGCTGATAAGTGAAAACGATCTTGGACTTAAAGTCGACAGAAGACCAATAGACAGGACAGAGCTTTATATCTGCGATGAAGCTCTATATTGTGGCACCGGCGCCCAGGTAACTCCTATTGTTTCAATAGATAAAAGAAAGGTTGGAGACGGAAAAGTCGGGAAGTATACTAGAGAACTGCAAAAAATATTTTTTGATGTAGTCAGGGGGAAAAACAAAAAATATATTCACTGGTGTACAGCAGTCAAATGATTTATAAAATAATAATTTTAATAAAATCCATAAAAAAAGATTAATAAATAAACCCGCGGGAATTATTATAAAATCCCATAGTTAATATTATAAATATTATGTTTTATTAAAGTTCCTTTTTAAACATTATTATAAAAAAGAGGGTGGATATGAGAATTTTGGAAGATATTTATCTTATAGGCAGTGGACAATACGGGATTTCTTCTGCACTGGATTGCCATATCTATTTAATAAGGTATGGCAAAGATTGCCTGATAATTGATGCGGGTGCCGGTAAGTTTGACGCTGATTCTGATATCATTTTGAATAATATCAGAGAGGAAGACATCAGCCTGGAAAGTAAATTCCATATACTTCTAACGCACGCTCACCCTGACCATTCTGGCGGCGGAGGTGTACTAAAGAGAAAACTTGGTTGCAGGGTTTATGCAAATAAAATAACTGCCGAAATTATATCCAGGGGCGATGAGACTGAGCTTGGCCTTGATGTTGCAAAAAGAAGCGGTTATTACGGTGATGACTACAAGTTCACGCCGTTTAGTGTTGATAAAATCCTAAAATCTGATTCAAATTTGACCATCGGTGGCATGAAAATAAGTTGCATCTTTACCCCCGGGCATAGCCCGGATGCGATGTGCTATCTTGTTGAAAAGGATGGGAAAAAATTACTTTTTACAGCTGATGTGTTAAACCATGGAGGGAAAATAATAATCCTCAATTGCAGGGGTTTTGACCTTAAGGAGTACAGGGAGAATATTAAAAAACTTAGTGGTATAGAAGCTGACATGCTTTTCCCCGGCCATGGGGTTTTTACTATAACTGGCGCGCAGGCACATGTTGAAAACCTGGTCAGTGCTTTTGACAAGCTCCTGATAAATAACAACCTGATCATATAATGACCCGGGTAAGCCAAGGAAAGTAAACAAAAATGGCGCATATTGAGTGGTTGCAAAATTTTAAATATGCGCCATTTAATTATATTTATTGCTATTTTATCTATCGGGTTTAGCTAAAAACTACCCCGTATTTTTTTATTGTAATTTTACGCAATTGCGTGCGACACCTTCTGGCCCTCTGATATCCCGCCCGAGCTTTTCTTTCCAACGAACGGGTCTGATTCAAATGCATTTTTTACAACATCATCAATAGTCTCTGCAAATACCAGGTTTAATCCCTTTGTAATGCTTTGCGGGACTTCTTCGAGGTCCTTCCTGTTTTTTGCAGGCAGTATTACTTTTTTAAGGCCTGCCCGTTTTGCTGCCAGCAGCTTTTCTTTAAGTCCGCCTATCGGAAGGACTCTTCCCCTGAGCGTTATTTCTCCTGTCATGCCAACATCACGAAGCACAGGGACGCCTGTAAGAGCAGAGAGCAGGGAAGTAGTTATAGTAACGCCTGCTGAAGGCCCATCCTTCGGTATTGCCCCTGCAGGGACATGGACATGTATATCAGATTTGTTGAATATCTGGTCGCTTATGCCAAATTCCTGCGCCTTTGAATGGACATAGCTTATTGCTGCCTTGGCAGATTCCTGCATGACCTCGCCCAGGCTGCCTGTAAGTGTGAGCCTGCCGCTGCCCTTATAGTGGGTAGCTTCAATAAGTATTATATCGCCACCGACAGGAGTATAAGCAAGTCCTGTTGCGACGCCGACCCTGTTTTTATCCTCGATTTCACTGGGAGATACTTTTGAAACGCCAAGGTAATCCGCCACCTTGTTCTTTGTTATAAACTTCGGATACTTCTTGTTTTCAAGTATCTCACGGGCTACCTTTTTACAGATATTGCCGATTTCCCTTTCAAGATTTCTTACCCCGGCTTCCCGGGTATATTCTTCAATCACAAGTAGTATGGAATCTTTAGCGAATTTAATGTCATACTTATCGATGCCCTGCTCCCTGACCTGCTTTGGTATAAGGAATTTTTCTGCTATATGTATTTTTTCTTCTGAACTGTATCCGGGTATTTCTATTATTTCCATCCTGTCCCGGAGCGCCGGATGAATAGTGTCAAGGATGTTGGCTGTAGTAATAAACATCACATTTGAAAGGTCATAGGGCACCTCAAGGTAATGGTCCCTGAAGGAATTGTTCTGTTCAGGGTCAAGCACCTCAAGCAACGCAGATGAAGGATCTCCCCTGAAATCTGCGCCAACTTTATCAACTTCGTCCAGCATGAAGACAGGGTTGTTAGTCTTTACCTGTGAAAGGCCCTGTATTATCCTGCCGGGGAGCGCACCCACATAGGTCCTTCTGTGGCCCCTTATTTCTGCTTCATCCCTTATTCCTCCGATAGACATCCTTATGAACTTTCTTCCCATTGCTTTTGCTATTGACTGTCCAAGGGAAGTCTTTCCTACGCCGGGAGGCCCGACAAAGCATAGTATGGGCCCTTTGGTACTTTTACCTTTTAGTTTCCTTACTGCAAGATAATCAAGTATATGTTCCTTTACCTTTTCAAGATCGTAGTGGTCCCCGTCAAGTATTTTTTTCGCTTTCTTTATATCCAGGATATCTTTTGTTTTTTCAGTCCAGGGCACTTCGAGCATCCAGTCTATATATGTCCTTATATAAGAATATTCAGGGGACATTGAATTCATACTTTCAAGTCTTTTGATTTCTTTCCTAACTTTTTCAAGCGCATCCCTGGGCATTTTTTTCTTCTCAAGTTTCTTTTCAAGCTCATTTATTAGCTCAAAAGATTCATCTGCCTCTCCAAGCTCTTCCTTGATAGCCTTCAGCTGCTGTCTCAGGTAATATTCACGCTGTGTTTTTCCTACTTCTTTCTGGACCTTATCCCTTATCTGCGATTGCACCTCAAATTTCCTCAGCTCTTCGGAAAGGAATTCAGTAAGCTTTTTAAGCCTTTTTTCAATAGTAATCTCTTCAAGTATGGCCTGTTTCTGGCTTGTCTCAGATAAAAGGTAAGAAGCAAAAAGGTCAGCCTGGACCTCAGGTTTGGATATATTAGTAGCTGCCACTACAAAAGCAGTAGGCAGTGGTATGCCAAGTTGTATGAATTTTTCAACCTGCATACGAATAGTAGTATTAAGGGTCTCTATTTCTTCGTTTGATGTAAACGGCTCATCTTCTATTACTTCTGTAAAAACCCTGAAATACGGGTCACTCTGGGTAAAATATTTTATTTTTACTCTGCATATCCCTTCCACCACGCATTTCAATTCATCATTGGTTATATTAACGACCTGTTTAATTGCACACGCAGTGCCGAAATCATAAAGGTCTTCTTTTTCAATTTCTTCTTTACCTTCAAGTTTCTGCGCTACAACAACAATTATCTTATGCTCTCTTGACGCATTGTTTATTGCTTCTATTGACTTTTTCCTTCCAACTACCAGCGGGGTAGATAGAAAAGGGAATACAACACTGTTTTTCAATGCAAGCAACGGCAGCTCCTGCGGTATCTTCATTGTTGCTTCCGGCTCGTTTATCCTGTTTTCTTCTGCCATTTTTTATTTCAACTCCTGTATGTTTATTAATTTTATTAATTTGTTCAAAGACCATATATATAGCCTTTAAGTCCCGCTTAAACTTGGATTATATGAATAGTTTAATCGTCTAATCTTATTATCGACATCTACTCATAAAAAGTGTTTAAACTTTTTTCTTTTTTATTTTACTTCTAAATCTTTTTAATATTCTCCACCATTATATTCAATTGTATTGTTATTAATTTACAATTATAACAGATTCAAGGAAAAAAAACTAAAATATTTTATATTAAAAAGTAAATATAATTTTCACTTTAAGTGAAAAATTATTTAGTAATTATATATATTTTTTACAGGTTGTCAAGGATTGATTATTTAATCAGTCTTTTTTTGGCGGTTTTAATAACCCAGTTTATCTAACATGTCTTCATCGAGGCCAAAATAATGTCCGATCTCATGAAGCACGACCCGCTTGATAGTCTTTTTTACCTCTTCATCACTGGAACATACGGATTCAATAGCTTTTTTATAGATAGTTATCTTATCAGGAAATACCGGTTTGCCGGACCTTTTAGTCATCGGTACGCCGTGATATAGCGCAAGGGTGATTTTTCCTTTATTCCTGTAATCCCTGTTGGCAGATTGTATTATTTCGTATTCATCGATTTCAATGCTCAGATTGTCAACTCTTTCCCTGAATCCCTCAGGGATGTCTTCAATAGCTTTGACTACAATATCCTCGAATTCTGCTTTATCCATTGCTTTTAAGTTTAAAATTAAAATATAATTTATAAAACATCTTTAAAAGCCTGTTGTGAAGCTTTTTAAAATTATTACAGATTTTTTTAAATTATAAAATGGATTATTTTAGGAGAGGTTTAATTATTTTAGAAAGGTCCTATATATTTCTATTATTAATACCGGAACATATACCGGAACAATAAAGAAATTATTTAAATAAAATAATTGTAATGTTTAATATGTAATTTTATATTTTAAGGAGTTGGGTTAAAAATGAAAAAATATCAATGGCAGATTTTGCTTGGAGTAATACTTGTCGCGTTATCGGCTATACTGTATGTATTACACTATTTTTTTTTCAGGGATGCCTACCATATTTTCATATACCTGCTTGGCGATATTGCTTTCCTGCCAATAGAGGTCCTGCTGGTAACCCTGATAATTGACAGGGTTCTTAGCGCAAGGGAAAAAAATGCAATGCTGGAAAAGCTTAATATGGTAATAGGCGCATTTTTCAGTGAAGTGGGATTGGAGCTGTTGCATTCTTTTTCAAGTTTTGACCTTAATGCGCAGAATATTAAAAAAGAGTTATCAGGCATAGACAGATGGACCGAAAAGGATTTTATCCGCATAAGCGCAATGATTACAAAATTTAAATATTCTATTAATAGCCGAGAAGGCGATATTGAAAAATTGAAAGCTTTTCTTTCCACGAGGAGGAATTTTCTGCTCAGGCTCCTGGAAAACCCGAACCTTCTTGAGCATGAGAAGTTTACCGAGCTTTTATGGGCAGTCTTTCACCTGACAGAGGAGCTGGATTACAGGAAAGATCTAAGCAGCTCTCCTGAATCAGACTATAACCATCTCTCAGGCGATATAAAAAGAGCTTATCTTTTACTTATAAGCGAATGGATTGCACATATAAAACATCTTAAAAAGAATTACCCTTACCTTTACTCTCTTGAAGCAAGGATGAATCCTTTTGATGACGATGCCTCTCCAGTTGTAAGCTAAATAACAGGGGGCAAGGATGAAAAAAATATTATGGTTAATGACAAACAGGAATTTTATACTTGTCCTGTCAATTGCACTTGGCCTCCTGGCAGGAGACATCGGGGATTGGGTTAAATACCTTACAATACCTGCCCTTGCAATTGTAATGGTAGTATCCCTAACGCAGATATCGCTTAAATCATTCCTGCACTTTAGGACAGTAATAAAACCTACTCTTTATACCATTCTTTTTAATTTTGTAATATTTGGAGCAGTAATGCTTATCCTGGCACGGCTTCTTATTGATGATAAAGATATATGGATAGGGTTTGTAATTCTGGCTATCGCACCTCCAGGCGTAGCAATTGCGCCTTTTGCCTATATAATCGGCGGTGACGAGAAGTTCTCGATTATCGGCATGGTCGGCGCATATATTGCTTCCCTTATTTTAATACCGCTTGCAGGCTGGGTGTTGATTGGCAGGGATTTTGTCCAGCCATTGAACCTATTGCTGATATTTATTGAGCTTATAATAGCGCCAATGATAATCTCACAGTTACTGGTAAAATTCAAACTGGAAAATCATATAGTCAGGTGGAGGGGAGCCATCGTAAACTGGGGGCTTTTTGTAGTCATATTTGCTGTAGTCTCCTTAAACAGGGAAGTGTTTTTTAAGGATTTTAAGACACTAGGCACCATATCACTTATATCATTTGTAACGATTTTTGGGTTGTGGCTGGCTGTAAATGTTATTTTGAAGAAATTCAGGTTCAGGGATGATGTCAGGAAAAGCCTGGTGCTTGCAGCAACCATAAAGAATAGCGGTTTTGCAGCTGCAAGTGCCCTGGCATTGTTTGGTGAAAAAGCTTCACTTCCGGGCGCTATAATGAGTATTTTCCTGATAATATTCCTGGTTTTGATAGGACTCAAACCCTCAAAAAACCCTTCTAATTAAGTTTATTTCCCTGCATTCAGGAAATATGCTTCTAAAACTACCCAACAACATTCCAAGGAACCAGCCTGCAACTATCATGGCAATCACATTGCAATATGGAGCTGGATTTTAAGAAAAAGTAAGAGGTATAAATTATATTTAAATCCAATCAAAATCCAACAAAAAAAATCATAAAATATTGGTTGATTTTGGGATTATTAATTAGTAATATTTGTTTCAAATGATTAGCAGAATTGTAATATTTGTTTCAAGTAATTGTAGCTATTATTTTGGCAGTTACTCTTTTAGCAAATAATCATTTCAATATCATTCATGTCAGTGAAAGGGAGGGAATCATAGTGGAACACGGTCCAGCAACTGAATGGAAAGAAGATGCCAAGACTTCCAAATTCAAATCTAAAATCGGCCTATGGATGTTTTTGGGATATACGGTTGTGTATGCCATATTTATTATCTTGAATGTTATGAATCCAAAGTTAATGGGCAAAGATATCGGTATGGTCAATCTTGCAATCATATACGGGTTTGGACTCATAATCCTTGCTGTTATAATGTCGCTTATTTACAATGCACTCTGCGGTTCTGTCGAAGGTAAAGCCTTAAAACTGGAAAAAATGGAGTATAGATTACATTTGGAGGAAGAGCATAGATTGAAAGAGGAAGAGGAGCGAAGGCTATATATACAGGAAGAGCACAGGCTGCATGAAGAGGAAGAGAAGCGCAGACTGCTAGATGAAGAGCGTAAATCACATGAGGAAGGAGAGCATAAATGAAATATGTACCCTCAGTCTGGGCTATAATTATTTTTATTGCATTTGTCATAGTTGTGCTTTACATTTCCTACTATTTTGCCAGAAGAGCAAGGACATCCGATGGATATTTTGCTGCAGGAGGCAGGATACCCTGGTCTATAAACGGGGTTGCATTTGCAGGAGACTATCTTTCTGCTGCATCCTTTCTTGGTATTGCTGGAATGATAGCGGTTGCCGGTTATGACGGGTTTTTATATTCGATTGGTTACCTGGCGGGATGGGTAGTTGCGCTTTTCGTGGTAGCTGAACCTATCAAGAGGCTTGGCAAATATACATTTGCAGATGCTGTCGATGCAAAATTCAATTCCCGCGGCATAAAGCTTACAGCAGCCATCAGCACACTGATAGTATCATTATTTTACCTGATACCCCAGATGGTCGGGGCGGGAACCCTGGTGACTCCGCTTCTTGGCCTTCCGCACTGGGTAGGGGTCTTACTGGTAGGAACTATTGTAATAATCATAGTGGCAACTGCCGGAATGGCTTCCACAACATATGTGCAGTTTATAAAAGGAGCCCTGCTGCTGGGTTTTTCATTTGCCCTGGTTATCACATTATTTTCAAGGGGCTTTTCCACAGCTCCGGACCAGGGAGGAAATGTACCGTATCATGAGTTCAAGACGATTCCTGTAGAAATTAGTGAAGACAGCATAGGTCTCGGGGATGGATCATATGAACTTATTGAACAATGGGAAGTCGAGGAAAAAGGGAAAACCCTGGTTTTTGCAGAGCTGTCAAAAGACAATGTCAATTCCATATGGAAATTGAACCCGGAAAAGGGATTACTTGAGGAGACTTTAAATGTTTCTATTCTTGACGACGGCCAGAAATTATATAATGGAGGGACAATCGATGAAGGCAGGTTTTTCCAGGTGGGAAACCTTCTGGACATAGAAGGTAAATCTCCTGCAACGACAGGCACCCTTGACCCGTTATCCTTTTTTGGCATCATTAAAAACAGTGATGTCCTGTTATGGAACAAGTTAGTTATAAAGGATAATGACAGGACAATTACTGTATATTACCAGAACCCCACAGCGGGCTCAGAAATATTGCGTCCAGGGAGGATTTACAAACTTGATGCGGCAAAAGGCGCAACTGCTTCCAACAGACTTGATTTCATTTCACTCATGATAGCCCTGTTTTTAGGCACCGCAGCTCTCCCGCATATATTGATAAGATATTACACTGTTCCAAGTCCTATTGCAGCGAGGAAATCGACTATTGTGGCAATTGCAAGTATAGGGTTATTCTATATACTGACCCTGTATATGGGGCTGGGCGCCATGACAAATGGAGTAATAGACCTTACAAATGATAATATGAGCGCCCCCCTGCTTGCGCGCTCTTTCGGGATAATATTCTTTGCAATAATTTCAGCAATAGCGTTTGCAACTATACTTGGGACAGTAAGCGGACTTATTTTAGCTTCTTCAGGCGCAGTGGCACACGATATAATGGATAAATATATGGGTATGAAACTGACTGACAGGAAAAAAGTCAATGCAGGTAAAATAGCGGCAGCTGGTGTAGGAGTTATTGCAATGATACTGGGAATATTGTTTAAAAATATGAACGTATCTTACCTGGTAGGCTGGGCATTTGCAGTCGCAGCTTCTGCAAACCTTCCAGCCATACTCATGATACTGTTCTGGAAAAAAACTACCGCAAAAGGTGTGGTTGCATCAATATCTACAGGGCTTATATCTTCACTGACCCTGATACTTTTATCACAGAAGACATTTAATGAAGTATACAATATACCGGATGTGACTGCACCCATACAGATAAACAACCCGGCAATATTTTCTGTACCTTTAAGTTTTCTGGTCCTTATTATCGTTTCCCTGCTGACACAGCCGAAACAGCAGCCTGCCGGTCCTGTTGATAAAGAGATAGGAGACACAGCCAGTTCGTAAAAGTAAAAACTCCATACCGGAAGCATGAAAATAAATAAGAACTAAATATTAAAGCCCCTTTAAAAGGGGCTTTAATATTATTTAATTGCGCAAATTATATATATATTGCCATATCCATTAAGTTATGATTCTGCAGAGACGCTCCTGAAGTGTATACCTACAATCGAGTATCCTATCGCATACGGAAAAAGTCCGGGGTATTTTAAAAGTGACCATATAAGAAGTCCCCAAAAATATTTCCTTCCACGTCCTTTCATGCCAAGCAGCCACAATGAGCTGAAAAAAGCCCTGACATGAAAAAGTTTCAACCTGGCTTTTCTCTTACCCTTAGGCGGTTTAAATTCCCTGAGGAAGGTCCTTATCCTTGCATAATACTCTTTTGGTCCGTATATTGTATCAAGTATTTTCTTATAACCGCTAAAAAGCAGTTTTGGTTCCATTGTAGGGATAAAATTCATTGTTGAAGCAATTGTATTGTTTGCTGAAGACTCATTGAGTATCCTTTTTGAATCAAAAAGTCTCTTATAAAGCCTTGTTTTTGGAAGTGCGCTCAATAACCCTACCATAGCTGTTACTATCCCGCTTTTCTGTATGAACTCTATCTGTTTCTGGAATATTGCCGGGGTGTCACTGTCAAATCCTACAATAAAACCACCCTGGACTTCCAGGCCGTAATTCTGGAGTTTTTTAACGGAATCAATAAGATCCCTGTTCTTATTGTGGTATTTACTGCATTCTTCGAGGCCTCCTTCATCAGGTGTTTCTATGCCTATAAATACTGTTGTAAATCCTGCACTTACAAGAAGTTTTATAAGCTCTTCATCATCAGCAAGGTTTATGGAGACCTGAGTGTTGAATGAAAACGGATACTTTTTTTTCTCCTGCCAATCGATTATAACCGGGAGTATTTCATTCCTGAGCCTTTGCTTGTTGCCTATGAGATTATCGTCTACAAAGAATATGCCACCCCGCCACCCAAGGCTGTAAAGCTTTTCAAGCTCTTCAATTATCTGGCTGCTTGTTTTTGTCCTGGGAGTACGGCCATTAAGGATAACCACATCACAGAATTCACAATTAAATGGACAACCCCTGGAGTACTGGACGCACATAGAGTGATAACGGAATATATTTATCAGGCTCCAGTCAGGAACTGATAATCCTGTTATATCCGGAAAAGCTTTGGATTCGTAGATCCGTCTCGCGGTATTATTTTGGATATCTTCAATAAACTCAAGTAAAGTGTTCTCTGCTTCCCCCAGAAAGAGGTGGTCGACCTGTCCAAAATCCTCCCAGCCTGTTGTAAAAAGCGGTCCACCGGCAACAACGGGTTTGTCAAGCTTTTTTATCCTTTCAATAGCTTTCATTGCAGATTCCTTCTGGACAATCATTGCACTTACGAAAACGTAGTCTGCCCACTGGATATCAGCATCTGTAAGGGTCTCCACGTTCATGTCTATGAGCTTTTTTTTCCATGCTGCTGGAAGCAAAGAAGATATGCTTAATAGTCCGAGCGGCGGAAATGATGCCTTTTTCCCCAATATATCCAATATAGATTCAAAGCTCCAGAAAGTCTTTGAATATTTAGGATAAACCATCAAAATGTTTTTACTTTTATTTTGCATTAAATTTTATCTCCATATAAAAAAATTTTTCCTTAACTATGCTTAAAATTCTCAACTATATTTAATACTTGCTTAAAATAGTATGTTTTTAACTTTTAAAAGATTATTACAGTAATTACCCGTAAAGTAAACCTTGCGACAGCCATATTTCTGTAAAATAAGTGTAAAATTATTCATACTCTATCGTTAGTGTAATAGACGCAGTATTTATAAAAATGTTACTTAATGCTTTTCTATCCTTTCAAGAGCTTTTTCAAGGTCTATCCCTTTGCCCAGGACCTTTTCCCATATGTCACCGATTTTTTCGAGCCGGGAAAAAATATTGCGCATATCAAAATCTGCCGGTTTAAACGGTCTTCCAAGCTCCTCCCATAAAAGGGGCGTCGATACCGGGGCGCCTTTGCGGGGGCGGATACAATATGGCGCGGCTACCGTTTGCCCTATCCTGTTCTGGTAGCAATCAAGGTATACCCTGTTACGTCTTTTTTCGGGGGAACGTTCAAGACTGGTTATTTCCGGTAGCTTAGAGTTGATTAATCTTGCTATTAATTTCATAAAATCAAGCACTATATCATAGGAATATTTTGCATTAAGAGGCAGATATATATGTATTCCTTTTGAGCCTGAAGTCTTGCAAAAACCTTCCACAGAAAGTTCATCAAGGACTTTTTTTGTTTCCAGTGCAGTTTTTACTACATCTGTGAAATCGACATCAAGAGGATCAAGGTCAAGTATTGCATAGTCCGGGTATTCCAGCTGCTCAATCCTGGAATTCCATGGGTGGATATCTATGCATCCCAGGTTTACCATGTATAATAATGATTCCAGACCAGCGCAGACAAGGTAATCGATATAATCATTTTTAGATCCTGAGAATATCCTTTTGGTATACAGACCTGGAGGCAATTCATAGTCCACGTCTTTCTGGTAGAAACACTCGCCACCTATTCCATCAGGGCACCGGTTCAATGATTGAGGCCTGTTTATTATATAAGGAAGGATAAATCCCGAGATGTTTTTATAGTATTCAAACAGGTCACGTTTTGTGTATTTCTCTTCAGGCCAGAAAATCTTTTCAGGGTTATTCAGAATAATGTGTCCTGCATTAAATTCTGACTGTTTTGACTGTTTGATTTCATACCGGTTGCCCGCAATGGTTGAAGGTCTTTCAATAATGACTTCAGCCGGGTTCTTATCAATCCTTAGCCCTATATAGACAGGCTGTCGCATCATGCCCT
>CAYGYY010000033.1:0-24849 GCA_964354265.1 uncultured Actinomycetota bacterium | reverse complement strand
TGCCATAATATTTATGCAGGGATATTTTGTAGAGGGCTCCCTGCATATCCTCTGCTGAACCATAGGTAAAAGTCGAATATTTCATATCGAACGGATGCGCAATAAAACTGTCTATTATCTGTATATAATTATATGATTTTGTGTTTATAAGATTCAGCATTGCCAGGCACCCAAAAGTCTCAAACATAGACTGTATCATTGCGCCTATCATTGTAATCGGGGCATTTATGCCTGCAATCGGCAATGTACCCGCCCACATCGGTACACCCCTGTCAAGGAATTTATAGACAATATCAAGCTCTTTACGGTCAAACCCTCTGGGGCTTATCATATAAAGGCCTATTGCAAACCACTTATTTGCAGCCCTGGACATTTCATAAATATAATTTGCTGCCTCTATAGTGGGCCTAGGATCGTGTTCGAACATATCATTTGCGCGAAATCTTGAGTATTCATAGGCAGTTTTATGCATGTATATTTCAGCAAGGTATGGCGGGACATCAAGAGGCACAAGAGGAGCTGAGCCTACAGTATCGCAGGCATCTCCGAGTTTTATCATATCTACAAGGTCGGTAAGCTTTGCTTCCCTTAAAACCTTTGTTTCGAGGTCAAAAATCTTCGTCTGGTGGGCGCCTGCTGAAATTACCCAGTTATCCGGACCTTTTGCATACTCCGGCAGGGGAAACTTTGCTTTCTTCAAGGCATCCATAACAAGTTCCGGTTTAAACTTTACTGTTTCACCCTCGATTTTTACTCCATCATAATTTGATAAAAGCTTTAAAATCCCTTCATGGGGAATGTGGATGCCTTCGTGCTCAACCAGCCAAAGTGATTTCTCATGCATCAAATCCATCTGCTCTTTCGAAAGACCTCCAGCCAGCCTGTAATCTTCAATTTTGCCCATCTTTTTCCTTTCTTTTAAATGCGATACTGTTTTAAAGAAGACAACATTCCATAAATTCCCGTTTTACAGGAATCGTCAGCTATACTGTCCGTATTTATGAATAGAATTGATCATAGTTTCATAGTTTTCAAATGGTATTTCATTTACGGAGCTTACAGTCCCGGCAATATATCCGCCGTCCCCCATCATGTTTTGAACCACATCTTTTACATATGCTTCAACTTCCTCTGTTGACTTTCTTATAAGGGGGTCTGTATCTATCGCGCCATAAAGACAGAGCTTTCTGCCGTATTTTTTCTTTACATGCCTGTAATCCATGCCATTAGCATCTATTGGAAAAAGACACTTACAACCCAGCTCGATTATCATGTCTATGATTTCTTCAGGATTTCCATCGCAATCAAAAATTATTGGTATGCCTGCGTTAAGCACAGGTTCATATAGCTTTTCTGCATATGGCTTATATAGTTTCTTGAAATGGGATGGATTTATCATGAGTCCGTTTTTATATGCGACATCGTCTCCAGCCATAAAAATATCAAAACCCAGCTTCAGACCTTCTTTGATGTATTTTGCAAAATAATCAGTAGAAACGGTAAGCATCTCTTCAACAAGTACGGGGTCGTCATAAATCAGTGAAAAGAAATCAGAACCGTTTAAATTATGGTAATGGGTAAGGAAGAAGTTCCCGGTCTGGAAAGTGATTGCTATATCAGTATCTTTAACTGCTTCTATATAACTTTTCAGATAAAATAACCGTTCTTTTATGTCTTCATCTGACGGAATTATTACTTTTTGCCAGTCTTTCCTGTTTTTAATCCTTCCATCATTTATTATTACTGCTTTTCCATCCGAATCTTGTATCCTGTATGGTACAAAAGCATGTTCAAGCATAATCGTATCCTGGCAGATTATGTTGCACAATTTTACAAAATCCAATGGTTCCATGGGTGTACAGACGTCACCGTTGACAATTGCTCTTTCATCCCCCCTGTATGGATCTCCTATTGCAGCGCATGTATTGCCGGCCTTATACCCAAGTATGGATTCAACCAGCATGTCATCAATATAATTATCAAAAAAGGGCACCTTATCTGTATATCCCAGATCAAGTGCTGCAAGCAGTCTTTTTTTATCAGGTTTAAAATTTAAAGTCTCAAATTTCATAACTGATCCGCTTTTTTGCTAATTATTTATATAAATATATAATTTTCTAAACACCTGGGTGGATTACTTATTTAGTGCTTATTTATTACTTTATTGACAAAATAAAATTATAAATATAGAATTTTTTTGGAACCGTTTCCATTTTAGTGGAATCGTTTGCAATAAATAATTTAAAATAATTTAGATTAAATGTCAAGAACTGAAGAAGAAATCATTATAACTGAAAATAATCATGGCAAAATCAATATAAAGTATATTGCAAAACTTGCAGGTGTTGCGCCCTCTACAGTCTCAAGGGCTCTTTCAAATGACCCCAAAACAAGCAAAAAAACAATTGAAAAAATAAAAAAACTTGCAGGGGAACTAAATTATTACCCTGATTCTGTGGCAAAAAGCCTCAGGGAGAAAAAGACAAACACTATTGGGGTTATTTTAAATGACCTTAACAACCCTTTCTACACAGAAGTACTAAGCGCAATAGGTGAAGCATTAAACGACAGGAACTATGCAATGCTTGTTAGTTACTCCAATTATGAAACTGAAAGGGAAAAAATAAACATCCTTTCAATGCTTTCAAAGCGTGTTGATGGCATAATAATATCCCCTATAGATGATAAAAGTAAAAATATAGAATTCCTGATTAACAATAATATTAATGCTGTAATAATCGACTGTCTTCCAAGATATGAAAAAATAAGCTATGTTTACACTGATCATGGAAAAGGGGCTGAACTTGCTGTTGAGTATCTGATACAAAACGGGCATCGTGAGATACTGCTATTCCTGGGCCCTTACGAAACCTCCCTTGCTGGTCAATTCATTGATTCTTTTTTCAAAACCCTGAAAAAACATGGCTTAAAACACAGAAATGACCTTATATTGAGAGCAAAAGAATTCTCGATGGATGGAGGTTATAGGGCATTTAAAGATATGCTCACAGAAAATAAGCAGGGTGTGAGCCATAACTTTACCGGGATAGTAACACTAGGAGACCTGCTGGCTTTAGGTGTTTATAGTGTTGCTAATGAATTGAGGTTTGAAATTCCCATAAACTACAGCATTATAGGTTATGATAACATTAAAGTTACAAGTGCCCTCACTCCCCCGCTGACAACAATACATCAGCCAAGGAGAAGAATAGGTTTGCAGAGCGCAAGAATAATTATTGAAAATATTGAAAATGAAAATAAAAAAGTAATCGAAAAAATCGCATTTGAGCCAAACCTTGTCATCAGGGGTTCAGTTAGAAAAATCAACTGAACGAAAAATACTGTTCAAGTATAAAACCAATTTTATTTTTGTTTATTTTAATAAAAATAATTTATGCCTTCCTTCTTTACTTTCTTATATAATTCGTATTCACAACCTTTTATGCTATAATTCTAATACATTTTTCATTACAACCTTTTACCGTTACCTTTTTAATTTTAAGATTTTTTTATTTTTAATTTTAAAATTTAAAAAATTATTGTTTCTTTAAATTACAGGGGGAAACTTGCTCCTCGATAATTTTTACCTTAATACTACATTGATTCTTGTTTTTGCTTACCTTATAGGCTCTTTCCCTTCTGCGTATATTGCTGGAAAAATAAGGGGTATCGATATACGTAAAACTGGAAGTACAAATGTAGGCGGCATGAATACTGTTACAAGTGTAGGCATAGTTTCAGGGATAATCGTTACTATCATTGATATAGGAAAGGGTACGCTGGTAGCATGGCTTGCAACAAAGTTTTCAGGCGGGCATCCATTCATTCCGCTGCTTGCAGCAGTTGCAGCAATAATCGGCCACAACTGGATGATTTATATAGGTTTTAAAGGAGGAAAGGGCATGGCGACTCTTGTTGGAGCGCTGCTTTTCTTTTCTCCTTTTTCAATTCTATGGCTGTACATTTATTTTATGGCAGCAGCTATTATCCTTTTTAAAGACACCTATGTTTCACAGGGTTTTGCTTTATTCTATTTTTCATTTTTTATGTGGTACAGGGAAGACAGTTATTACTGGTGTATAGCAATGCTTCTGGTCACCCTGGTATTCAGTATTAAAAGTTTTACCCTTTATAAGACTTATTTTACTGAAGATAGACGGGATATTAGCCCTGTCATTAAAAGAATCTTCAGGCCTTTCTTTAAAGGCAACTGATTTAAACAATAAATTTTTTACAAGAGTAACTGTTTTCAGCAGCATATAATTGCAGTATATGGTTTTAGAAGTGCCTGAGTTTTTCGCAAGCACAGGAGGTTATAAAAGAAAATGAAATGTCCTTTTTGTAGCGCTCCGGATACAAAAGTCATAGAAACAAGGCTCACAGATTCCGATGATTCTATAAGGCGGCGGAGGGAATGTGAGAAATGCGGTAACAGGTTTACGACTTTCGAAAGAATGGAGACCACGCCTATTGCAGTAATTAAGAAAGACAATACAAGAGAGCCGTTTGACAGGAATAAGATATTAAGCGGCCTTATCAGGGCTTGTGTAAAAAGAAATATTTCAGCAGCAACCATTGAAACAATCGTTGAAGATATTGAATCTGAGATAAGGAATTTTCATTCAAATGAGATAAGCTCAAAAGAAATTGGCGATATAGTCTTAAAAAAACTTAAAAACCTTGATAAAGTTGCGTATATCAGGTTTGCATCAGTTTATAAGCAATTTGACAGCATTGAGCAATTTACTAAAGAGCTATCTGAATTGAAGACTGATTAATAAAAACTGGTAAATATTTTTAGAAAACTCAAAAAGAATACATACAGGAAAAATGATTATCTTTTTAGGTTATAAGTTTTTGGAATTACTGGCTTTTGTAACCCCATATGCTGTTGCATATTTTATTGCAGGAGCCGCTGCAAAAATAGCGTATTCTTTAGGCATATATACAGACATCCTGAAAAAAAATGTTTCCATTGCTTTAGGCCTGCGCCCGGATGACAGTAAGGTTGCAGAGATAGTAAAAAAAATATATGTCGTATGGTTCTGTAATGTAATAGATTTCTTAAAACACCCGATTATCAGCAGAGATAAATTAATTAAGAGGGTGGAACTTTCAGGTATAGAAAACCTGAAAAATTCTTTAAAAGAGGGTAAGGGCGCTGTAATAGTTACCGCTCATATTGGCAATTTTGAATGGGGCGCCTGCAGGATTGCAACAGAAGGAATAAAAATATGGGGGGTTGCGCTTAGCAGGCCTTATCACAGGACAAACATGTTTTTTGAAAAAAGAAGGCTTTCAAAAGGAATGTATACACTTTACGCAAATAAGTCGATGCTCAAAACTTTCAGGATACTTAAAGATAATGAAGTAATTGCAGTACCTGCAGATTTTGACCCGCTCAGGACAGCTCATCCCTATGATTTTTTTAATAAACAGGCTTATATTCCTTCAGGCGCCGTAGAGATAGCTCTAAAATCAGGCGCGCCCCTCCTGCCAAGCTTTTTATGGCGCAAAAGTAAATATATCCATCAGCAGATAATAGGACCGCCGATTGACCTTGAGCGTGATGCTGGCAAATTTGATAATAATAAGGATTACATTAAATATAATATGGGCAAAATGATACCAGTTCTTGAAAAATATATAATTGGACACATTGAAGAGTGGGAGATGTTCCATGATATCTGGGTAGAATAGATTTGTATTTAGAATAACATTTGATTTAATTATTATCTTATGAAAATATCAAGTATTTTAAAAAATAAAGATAAATAGGGGAGCTTAGTTGAAATTATTATTAAAAGATTTTACAGCAACAACATGGCATACAAAAGACATACCCGATATCGAGAACCTATTGACATCAAACATTACTTCCGGACTAAGTGAGCAGGAAGCTGTAGAAAGATTGTCAGAAATTGGACCCAATGAGCTGGAAGAAAAAAAGGGCAGGTCTCCATTTAAGATATTTATATCACAATTCAACGATTTCATGATATGGATACTTATCGCTGCAGCGCTTATATCGGGGATAATACTAAGAGAAATAACTGATGCTATTGTCATCCTTGTAATCCTTATTATCAATTCAGCGCTGGGTTTTATCCAGGAATACCGTGCAGAGAAAGCATTACAGGCATTAAAAGAACTTGCAGCGCCGACAGCCCTTATCATAAGGGGCGGTATTGAACAGGAGCTAAGCTCCAAATTAATCGTGCCTGGCGATTTAATAAAACTTTCATGCGGGGACCTGGTCCCGGCCGACTGCAGGGTAATCAGCAGCGTTAATTTGCAGGCTAACGAATCAATACTGACAGGCGAGTCCCAGCCTGTTGATAAATCAATAGACACGCTTGTAAAGGAGAATTTACCGCTTGGCGACAGGCTTAATATGCTTTTCTCGGGCACCACAATAACAAAAGGCCGTTGCGCTGCAATTGTCGTTGGAACAGGTAAAAATACACAGATAGGTAAAATCGCGAGCCTTGTCCAGGAAAAAGATGATATGACGCCATTGCAGAAGGAGTTAAAAACTGTAGGGACAAAAATAGGAATTATCTGTCTTGTTGTGAGCGCAATTGTTTTTCTTGCAGGAACGTTAAAAGGATTCCTGGCGATATCGCAGGGAACAATCAGCGCTACAAGAGGAGATATTCTATCTGAGATGTTTCTTGTGGCAGTTGCTCTGGCAGTAGCATCCATTCCGGAGGGACTGCCTGCAATAGTCACTATCTCGCTTGCGCTGGGTGTACAGAAAATGGCAAAAAATAATGCTTTAGTAAGAAGGTTAAGTTCGGTTGAAACGCTTGGAAGCGTTTCTGTTATTTGCACTGATAAAACAGGGACTCTTACCCAGAATAAAATGGTAGTGCGAAAGATATTTAACGGGCTTTCTGAATTTTCAGATTATGAAAAACAAAAGAAGACACAGGATAATGCATCTATACAGGGCGACGAGTCCCGCAATACTGCTTCGGATGGTACTTTTTCCATTCCAAAAGAAGATATTTCACTTAAATTCCTTATTGAAAACGCTGTCCTGTGCAACGACGCATATTATCTTGATAAAAATACCTGCAGGCTTGCCGGGGACCCTACTGAGACCGCGCTCATTGAACTCGGTAGATTATATTCATTGGACAAGGACAGCCTTGAATTCATTCTTCCGCGGGAACACGAGGAGCCTTTTGATTCAGTCAGGAAAATGATGACTACAGTGCACAGGATATCAGAAGAATATTTTTCACCTGAAGGCCCTGGCGGTTACACAGATTCCCACCCGCTGTCAAAAATAAAGAATGCAGAATCCGCAAAAAACTCAGGGGGGTACATACTTTTCAGCAAGGGAGCGCCTGAAGTAATAGCAAAAAAATGCACGAGGGTAATAAAAGATAATACAGTCGCTGCGCTTACAGATGAAGACAGAATTACAATAAGCAGCATAAACACATCGCTTGCAAGTGGAGCAATGCGAAACCTTGCATTCGCTTTCAAGTATATCAGTGAAGTTCCTGAAGGCAAAAAAATTGAAGAGCTTGAGTGCGACCTGATTTTTAATGGAATGTTTGGAATGATAGACCCTCCAAGACCCGAAGTCTATGATGCAGTGGCGCGGTGCAAGAAGGCAAATATAAATATCATAATGGTGACTGGAGACCACAAACTTACTGCTAAAGCTATAGGTGAAGAACTTGGAATACTTGGTCCTGACGACAGGATTATCGAGGAAGAAGAATTATCAATCATGTCTGATGAAGAGCTCGCCACTGAAATAGAAAAAATAAAAGTCTTTGCAAGGGTTTCACCGGAACATAAAGTATCAATAGTAGATGCTCTTAAAAAAAATGACCATATCGTTGCAATGACCGGTGATGGAATAAATGATGCGCCTTCACTGAAAAAAGCCGACATCGGCCTTGCAATGGGGATAACCGGCACAGATGTGAGCAAGGAAGCAAGTGACATGATACTGACTGACGATAATTTTGCCACAATAGTCAAAGCTATAAGGGAAGGCAGGGTCATTTATGATAACCTTAAAAAGTTCATACTCTTCCTGCTCTCATGCAATATTTCTGAAGTGCTTCTAATGTTTATAGCAATCGTTTTTGGAAGTTTTATATTCCGTATGTTTGGCGTGGACCCTGCACTTGCCTATATCCCGCTGCTGCCGGTGCAAATCCTCTGGATGAACCTGGTAACAGATGGCCTTCCCGCCCTTGCCCTGGGTATAAATCCAGCAGAGCCGAATATCATGGATAGAAAAGCAAGTAAAAGACGTGAGAGGATATTAAGCAGGAGAGGCCTGTGGCAGATATTTTGGCAGGGACTTGCGCTTACGTCAGGAGCGCTTTTCATATATTTTATTGGTCCGGAGCTTTTCAACACTCATAGCCTGCAGCACGATGTGGATGTTTTTCATACCTGTGTTTTTACAACTCTTGTCATCACGCAGCTTTTGCATTCATATAACTTCAGGTTTGAAGAAAAAGGGATTTTCAGGAAGGGTATTTTCGCAAACAGGTCATTGAATATATCTGTGCTGGGCTCGATACTCCTTCAGGTTTCAATAGTATATATCCCGTTCCTTCAGGGTGTTTTCAGCACAACCGGCCTTAACCTTAACCACTGGATTATGATATTTATAAGCGCAATTATTCCGGTTCTTATTGTAAATTTGGTAAATGAAATAATCTATTACAGGAAAAGAAAAAAGGTTTAAAAGAAAAAATTAATAATCGGTGAAATATCAATGGATTACCTTGAATATAAAATAGGCGAACCAAGGCTTATCTTAATAATTGGCGATATTACAAAACAGGTAACTTATGCAATTGTAAACGCGGCAAATAATGATCTTTCGCCAGGGGGAGGAGTATCCGGGGCCATCCACAAAGTAGCGGGGCCTCTATTGTGGGAAGAATGTAAAAAGCTTGGAGGATGCCTTACAGGTGAAGCTAAACTCACAAAAGGCTATAATCTGCCGGCTAAATTCGTTATCCACACTATAGGCCCGGTTTATAGCGGCAAGCCTAAGGACAAAGTCAATCTTGCAAATGCTTATAGAAATAGCCTTGAGCTGGCATTAGATCATAATATCAAGAGTGTCTCTTTTCCATCAATAAGCACAGGAATATATGGTTACCCTGTAAAAGAAGCTTCGAAAATAGCGATCTCGACAATTATAGAATTCCTTGAGGAATACCCTAAAATTGAAAGAGTGCGCATGGTGCTTCATAATATGGAAGATTTTACTGTATATGTTAGCACTGCCAGGGGGATACTCATTAAAAAAGGGCTTTTAAAACCTGAAACCCTGGTATGAAACCCTGTAAATCAGGAGCACTTTGAAAATCCGCAATTCCTGCAAACGTAACAGCCCCCTTCAGGCTGCATTATTCCGCCGCAACCTTCTTCAGGACATATCATGATTGATTTTTTTCCTGCTGCAACATTAAGATCAAATTTATTGTAGCCTTTTAAATAAAATTCTATAGCTTTACCAATTGCATCAGGACAGGAAAGGACATGGGTCTCTTCATCGGCTATGCATGTTATACACCTGATGCCGGATATCTGCTTTAAAATCGAATCTATCTCTATGCCTGATCTTATTGTGATGCTTATAAGCCTGCTAACGGCCTCTGACAGTGCGGCGCAACCCTCTTCTCCGGTATTTGTAAATACCTCGCAAATTCCAGCTTCATCTGAATTTACAGTGACATACAGCTTGCCGCAACCCCCTATATTATATTTCTTTGTCAGGCCCTTAGTTATGTCCGGTCTTGGCCTTGGTTTTATGTTTTGAGCGGTTGATTCTAATGGCGCTTCCTGTGAAGAGGTTTCTATAGTTTCAGGCTTTAAAGTTTCGGTAAGTTCATGCGCTGATTTTTCTTTTCCTTTTTCAAGTATTTTTTCTTTACCTGCGATGCCTCCAACAGTTTCTGAAGCCTGTTTTAAACCAGCAGAGGCTTCGCCTGTATGTCCGGCTTCTGTTTCTGCCGCTTTTTTCCCTTCAACCTGCAATACCTGGCTTTCCCTGCTTCCATCCCGGTAAATAGTAATGCCCTTGCACCCCAGCCTGTAGGCAAGCATATAAACTTCTTCCACATCCTGCTCTGTCGCGCTATTTGGGAAATTTACAGTCTTGGACACTGCATTATCCACAAACTCCTGGAAGGTGGCCTGCATCCTTACGTGCCAGACAGGGGAAATCTCATGCGCTGTTACAAAAACGCGCCTTACTGCCGAAGGAATCTCAGTAAATTCTGCTACTGTTCCCTTCCCGGCTATCTCTTCCATGAGGCCTGTTGAATAGAAACCCATCTCTTTTGCTATAATCTCGAAATAAGGGTTTACCTCCAGCAGCTTCTCATTATCCATAACATTTTTTACAAATGAAATGGCAAATACAGGTTCTATACCGCTTGAACAGTTTGCTATAATGCTCAGTGTACCCGTTGGAGCAATTGTTGTGGTGGTGGCGTTCCTTATTTCATAACCCTCATCATTATCATACACACTGCCCTTAAAATTAGGGAAACTGCCTCTCTGTATTGCAAGCTCCCGCGAAGCAGCCTTTGATTCATCCTGGATAAAGCTCATTATTTCTTTTGCAAGCTCCAGAGCCTGTTCGCTGTTGTATGGTATTCCAAGAACTATCAGGAGGTCTGCCCAGCCCATTACACCAAGCCCGACTTTCCTGTTGCCCTTTACCATTTCAGCTATTTTTGCGAGGGGGTACTTGCTCATATCTATTACATCATCAAGAAACCTTATGGAAAGATGAACAGTTTTTTTAAGTTTACCATAATCCACTTTTGAGACTCCGTCTTCGACTTTTACCATATGCGCAAGATTTATGGATCCCAGGTTGCAGGCTTCATAGGGCAATAACGGCTGCTCACCGCAGGGATTGGTGCTGTCTATAGTGCCCATGTGGGGTGTCGGGTTGTCTCTGTTTAACCTGTCCAGGAAAATAATGCCCGGGTCGCCATTTTTCCAGGCATGGTATACTATTTTCCTGAAAATATCCCTTGCGTTATACCTGGCAACCACTTCCTTTGTCCTTGGATTCAGAACGTCATAGTCATCGCCATTTTCAACTGCCTTCATAAATGACTCGGTAACCCCTACAGAAAGGTTGAAATTATTAAGTTTGGTACTATCTTCCTTAGCGCTGATAAATTCAAGTATGTCCGGGTGGTCCACCCTTAAAATACCCATATTGGCTCCCCGCCTTGTCCCCCCCTGCTTTATTGTGTCCGTAGCGGCATTAAAAACAGTCATGAAAGATATCGGACCGCTTGAAACACCTTTTGTAGAAAGCACAACGTCATTTTTTGGCCTGATATTTGAAAAAGAATAACCTACTCCGCCCCCTGATTTTTGTATCAGGGCCGTTTCTTTCAAAGCTTCGAATATTTTTTCCATCGAATCCCCCACTGGCAGTACAAAACATGCAGCAAGTTGCTGCAGCTCTTTTCCTGCATTCATGAGAGTCGGGGAATTTGGAAGAAAATCAAGATCCGCCATAATATCAAAAAATTGCTGCTCAATTACTTTAATTTCCTCATCTGGCCTTCCATAATTTTTTTCTGCTGTGGAAATATTGCGCGCAACCCGCAAAAACATCTCCCGCGGAGTTTCAAGAAGTGTGCCTTCTTCATCCCTTTTCAAATACCTTTTTTCAAGGACTTTGATTGCATTTTTGGAAAGGCTTATAGTCTTGTTTTTATAATAATCCTCTAAAGGAATATTACCTGCAAAATTTATACCAGCCTTATTGTTTTTTGCATTGTCCATGATAATCCTTCCAAAAAATTTATAATCCGCAATAAATAAAAATGTAATAAGTACAGAAAAGCTGAGTATTTAACAAACAAGAAACTAATACGATTAAAGAAACCAAATATTATATATATTGTGTTATAAATTATAGTATAACACTATATGTAGTGGTGTCAATATATTTTTGGGTTCTTTCTTCCAGTATTTTACCAGCATTATTTATGTTTCTTATTCTTTTTGTCTTCGTACATATCCATATCGGCATAATGGATAATCTTTTCAACAGGCTCGCTGAATGCCGGGTCATAACAACTTATTCCAACAGATAATTCTATCTCAAAATCAACCAGGCTGTTTTCCCTGTTCCATTTAACAACTGCATCTCTCATCCTGTGAACAAAAGCGGAAATGCTCTTATCGCTTACTTCCGGAAGAGCTAAAAGGAATTCATCGCCACCATACCTTACCAGCGTATCAACTTTTCTTATCTGGCTGCCAATTACCCCTGCCATGCCCATTAATACCTTATCCCCCGTCTGGTGGCCATACCGGTCATTTATTTCTTTGAATCTGTCAATATCTATCATTACAAGCGTAATAGGATAATTATATCTTTTGGATCTTTCAACTTCCCTTTCAATAAGCTGGTTGAAATACCTGCGGTTATACACTCCGGTCAGTGAGTCAAGCTCTGCCTGCTCACGGAGGGATTTCTGTAGCCATATCCTCTTTAGAGCTTCTGAAGAATGCCCGATTAATAGTTGGGTCAGTCTTATATTTTCATTGTTGAATAAATCCTTTTTATCACCAAACAGGAGCGCAGTACCTATATCTGATACTGGAATGCACAAGACTGCAAATATCTGAAGTATTTCGATAGCGTTGACTTTTAATTTTTCCGGAAAAACACTTACCTCTTTTACTTCAGCTATTTTTTTGTTTAAAGTCTTTAAAACAAAATCATTATAAAAATTTTCATCACTAATCAATTGTTCGATTGCCGCGCTGGAGTTGAACTTGTTGGTAACTTTCCCTGCTTTCTCAATAAAAAAACTGCAGAAAGAAAAACCCATTATCTCTTTTGCGGTCTGGCAGCTTTTCCTGAAGATTTCATCTTCAAGCTCACACATTGAAAGTTCAAAAGCAGCCCTGTTCAATCCTTCGATTTTTTGCTTAGAGTCTGACAGGTTCTTTTCAGCTTTTTTGCTTTGAGTTATGTCATGAATGACAATAAGGTAGCCGGCAAGCTTGCCTTTCCTCTTTTCTACTGTAATAGATGAAAGAGAATAATAAAATATTTTCCCGCTTTCAAAAATCCTGCCGATTGATTCTTCTTTTGTATCAGCATCAGTAATCCTGAATTCTATATTCTTGGTCATTAAAAAAATCTCTATATTCTGGCCAACAAGTTCCTGCGAGCTTATATTAAAAATATCCTGGGTTTTTTTATTAGCATCCATAATGATTCCACCAGTACTGACAACTATTACAGCATCCCCTATGCTGTCAAAGATCTTATCTCTTGCAATCGGGACTATTTGTAAGGTTTTCAAAGTGAAAAGGCTCCATGAAAAGATAATGCCTGAAATGGCAAAGGCAAAAGGAGTAAGGTCTATTTTATTAAAGGAAAATAAATCTGCAACATAGATAAAGCTGCCCGCAAGAGGTATAAGCGCCCCTATTGCAAGCGCAATACCCTGTTTTAAATAAGGACGAGGCAGATTTACAACCGTGCTGATAAGTATAAACGAGCCAGTTATTGTCAATATATAAGAGTAAGCGATATTTACCCAGTACCAGATCCCCCCGGTCTTGGAAATATCCTGGACTAAGCCTGTCGATATCCCGAATTCTTTGAGCATCAACCCATGGTACGGATTTGTCCAGACCATAATGATTGTAATAACAGGTATTATTGCCAGGATATATATCTTTTTATTTATAATCAACCTGTCATTATCAGAATACTGAAGCGCGAAGAATAGCCACAAAAATGGTAATGCTGCAATACCAATATATTCAATGCCATACCATATAAGCTTGGTGTCAAGGTCTTTTGAAACAATCTCGAAAATATAGCCGAAAGCATAAACTGCTATCGCTAACATCAGCAGGAATAGCGTCTTTGCCCCGATTATATCCCTCTTCCTGAAAGTCACTACTGCATTACTCAGGGCAATTACTATAGTAGAAATAAGTAAAACTATATAAATATTCAAATCAGGTTTTCCCGTGTCCTTTATTTTTGCAATATTTTACAGGTTTTACATTACTGTTTTTACAGTTTTTGTATTTCTTTAAAATATCTGTGTTTTCCATATTATAATATCGGTGGTGCAATTTAAAAATAAAATCTTGCATATATTTTTCTTTATTGCCAGTATATTTATATAAATCCTGTTGTTTTTCTTTTATTTTTATTCTGGTATAATACCATTTTCGAAAAGCAACTTATCAGGATAATGTTTAAGTTCTTTTAACGCTGGATTACTTAATTAATATCATATAGTATTTCCATTAAAAAGACCCAGGGAAGAGAAGGTAGCGCAGTGAGTTCAGTTATAAAAAAACGCCGCAAAAAAATGAGGAAGAAAAAACATAAAAAAATGTTGAAGAAGACCCGTTGGCAGAGAAGAAATAAATAATTCTTATTTTTAAAAAATGGTCTCAATAAAAAAAACTAAACAGGACCTTTTAACCATACTGAGGAACAGGACTTTAATTTGCGATGGTGCGATGGGAACGACTCTGCAGTCTCTTGGTTATAAAGGTCCTTATGATTTATTAAATCTCAATTCTGATGGTTTAAACAGCATATCAGAAATTCATTTAAAATATATCGAAGCCGGTTCTGATATAATACAGACCAACACCCTCGGATCAAGCGCCCTTAAGCTTGAACAGATAGGCAAACTTCAAGACCTTAAAGAAATAAACAGGCAGGGCGTCAACGCAGCCAGGAATGCTATAGAATTCTTCAGGCCAAAAAACAACCAGGGCAGAAGTATCTTTATTGCAGGCGACATTGGCCCTTCCGGTAAACTGCTTGAACCATACGGGGATACAAAATACAGGGTACTTGTGGATGCATTTTCTTCACAGGCCGAAATACTTATTGACAGCGGAGCAGATCTTATAATAATTGAAACAATGATAGACTTAAACGAGGCGCTTGCGGCTATTGAAGGTGTTAAAAAAGCAGATACTGAAATCATTATTGCATGCAGTCTTTCTTTTAAAGAAAATGGTATAACGGTTATGGGCAACAGGGCTGAAGATTTTGGCAGCAGGCTTTTGGAAGCAGGATGTGATATAATCGGCGCTAACTGCGGTATCGGCTCAGATTCCATGATAGCGATTACTGAAAAGATACGCAATTTTAATCCTGACGCCCTTCTTCTTATCCAGCCAAATGCAGGTATGCCTTCCATAATAGAGGGCATGACTGTTTTTAATGAGACTCCTGAAATAATGGCTGAAAATTTTAAAGATATGTTAAAATACGGCATTGCTATAGCGGGTGCCTGCTGCGGAAGCACTCCGGGACATATAAGAAAAATATCGGAAATAGTTAAAAAAAGTGAACTGGGAACAGATGCCTTATAGGGCCAAAAAAAATGTATATTTTTTAAGGTACAGTTATCTATTCCTGCTTGCAATGCTTTCATTTATAATGGTTTTTCCAACAGGTTGCCATGTCGCAACAGTAAACATATCCTCTCCGGGTAAAAAAATAAGCCACCGCAATTCTGTAACGATCACACCAGTATCTTCTCATGCAGTAAGAGGCCTTACTGGCAAGATTTCAAATAGTGCAGGTATTACAGATTCAGAAGATAAATCAAAAGCTTTGTCTATAAGCAGTAATGGGGCCAACAGACTCTGTAAGAGAATAGTGGAAACAATTGACGGATATGAATCAATAATCAAAACTGAAGAGAGTGCCGCAACAAGCAGTAAAATAACAGAAGGAACAGGCATCCAAAATAGTGGAAATTCCGGCGCAGATTCCAGCATTGATTTTCCATCAGAGATTGCTGGCATTATTAATTCTGCAAGGAACAGCATTGGATGCGCCAGCCTTGCACAGGACAAAGCGCTAAGCGAGGTTGCAAAACAAAGAAGCGATGATATGGCAGGCAGGGATTATTTCTCCCATACTACGCCTGAAGGAAAGAATATCTATAACTTTCTTGCTGAAAAAGGCATTCCTTACGCAACAGCAGGAGAGAATATACAATTCTGCAGTCCTCCATCAATGGCATCCCCGATGTTGTTTTTTAATACATGGATGGACAGTGATATGCATAGAGCAAATATTCTGAACGGGAACTTTACAAAAATAGGCATAGGCATAAGTTCAAATAATGATAAACTCTTTATTGTGCTGGTTTTTACTGGATAGAATCTTATTATAGTTGAGTTACTAATATTCTTTGTCAATTATCTTTTGCAATTTTTTATAATTTTTAAAGATTTTTTGCTTTTGGAGGGTCATGAAAAATTATTATAAAAAAATCGCAATTGTTACCGACAGCTCATCGGATATTCCTTCGGAATTAGTTAAAAATCTCGCAATTGATATCGTACCAATGTATATTGGCTATGCAGGTGATATGAAAAAAGATGGACTGGAAATCACGACTGAGGAAGTTTTTGGCGCCCTCAGAAAGGGAATAAAGGTACACACTTCTTCGCCTTCTGCAGGTGATTTCTATAAAACATTCAAGGAGTTGTTAACAGAAAAGGATTTTGATTATGTGATATGCATAATACTGAGTTCAAAACTTTCCGGGTCATTTAATGCTGCAAGCATTGCAAAAAATAATCTTGGTGATGATAGGATCAAGATTGTCGATTCAAAGACATCAACACTTTGCCTGGGACTCATAGTGCTTCAGGCTGCCAGAGCTGCAAGGGAGGGTATGCCCGCCGTAGAAATAGAGGAAATAATATATTCGCTTATTGAAAAAAACAGGTTTATTGCAATACTTGAAAATTTTGAATATGTTTTAAAGGGCGGCCGCACATCCTTTTTTGGTAAGATCCTTAATAAAGCACTGAGATTTACTCCAATACTTACAATAGGCAGAAACGGTAAGGTACACCTTAAAAAGTTTACTAAGAATCTTGATAGCGCTTTTAAAGAAATATACAATTATGCAGTTTCAGAAGCAAAGAAATACAGCAGCAGCAAAATAGGCATATTTTATGGTGAGGACCCAAAGGCTGCATTAAAACTTGAAAAGCTTCTTAGAGAAAACCGCGAAATACAAATAGATGAACTGATTATTTCAAAAATCACCACAGTCATAAGCGCCCATACTGGTCCGGGGATATGGGGCATTGCCATAAGTCCAAGCATCAAATAAATTACCAGGAAAGCCTCTGCAGTTTTTTTAATGTCTTCTTGCGCCGGAACCCTTCAGGTTTATATCATTATATAACAATTCATATAAGCTTATTCAATAACCGGGAATGTTCAGGGTGCTCAGCAAGCAGGCTGCTTCTATGCCTTGATGCGCCCTCATAATCGCTGCGCTCAAATCCCGGCGACATTACCGTGCCCATCATTGCAAAAATTCCACCCTCTACAAGATATGCTGCCTGCCAGCAATTTTTTGGGACTATATGATAGAATTTTTCCCCCTCTTCAATATTATTCCCGAGGATTGTAAAAGAAATAGAACTTTTTTCAGTGATATTTATCATATTTACCGGGTCGCCAAAATAAAAATTATAGATTTCCTCAGTTGGCAACCTGTGCAATTTTGAAAAACAATCCCAGGTTATCATAAAAAGAATCGAAGAGCCGATACTCCTGTAATGGAGACCCCCGAATTCATCTGGTCCATTACTTTTGCGTTTATGGTACTCTCCCTGCAGGCTATCGTTATCCAACATTATTCCTGACCTGAATATTTCAGTATAGAAACCTCCCTCAAAAGCCAGTGGCTTCATTTTATATTTTACTATTAAATTCCTGCAGGTCTTTATTTTCTGAGACCTGCTTAAACTTTTGTAATCCATTTTTTTACCTGTATTTGTTGATGTTTGCCATTATTTTTGTAGTATATATACCAAAAGTCAAGCCTATACTGAATTATATGTTACTGATAATAATATTAGCTGCTGATAACGTCGTTATTATTCTTTTTTGATATTTTAAACTCCTTTTGATGCATATAAAAAAATATATATTTTTTTAAGATTTTTTAAAATTTTTCTTGACATCTTAGAATTATATTAATATAATTACCATACAAAGTATTAATAAATGTATACTTAGTTTATTTGAAAATTTAATTTAAATTTACAATAGAGGCGTAGACTTACATTTCATTATTTGGGCACTTAGAAATGTAATGAGCCAGTAGTGCAACCGGCTATTATTTTTTAAGCCATTCCTGCCTCTGTATGAATGGCTTTTTTTATTTTTTTTTCCAGCATCGGGTATTGCAGGTCCATTTCCCGTATAAGCTTATGTATAAGCTTATAATTTTAAAGATTTTTAATCTAAGCCGTAAAGCCTCTAAAGGTTTTGCGGCTTTTATTTTCTGGAAAGGAAAAAAATGTTCAAATCAAAAATAACTATTAATTACAGGAATTTTCTTATACCTGCAATAATTGCAGTTTTAATCTTTACCCTGTTTTTCTCACTGGCAATCGGTAAGGTAAACAACCATTCTTATATAAATGCCATAGATATACTTGGCACAGAGGACAACAGCGGCCAGCAGGAAGCTGCGCAAGCTGAAGTACAGACACAGGAACAACCGGCAGGCGTTAACCTGTCAGAATATGAGGCAGCAATACTCTACCTGATAAATACAGTAAGGGTAAGTAACGGATTAGGCGCCCTTCAGCCGAACCAGTCGCTTACCGATATTTCCAGGACCAGAAGTTCAGACATGCTGGGTAGAAATTATTTTTCCCACTACACGCCTGAAGGTACTACTGTATTTAATATCATGAGGGGATGCGGCATCAAATGGAGCGTAGCCGGGGAAAATCTTGCACATTCAAAACCCGCAGATATCGGATCCCCAGAAGCTTTCCTTGATGCCTGGATGAAAAGCCCGGGCCATGCTGCTAACATCCTGAAAGATAAATATGGGATCATCGGTGTAGGCATGACGGATAATGGCGACAGGAGAGTTGTAACAACTGTATTCAGGAATCCATGAAATGGAAAACAAAACAGAAATTAAAAAAATTACTAGTACTAATAGCACCAATAGCAACATAATAAAAAAGAAGGTATACGATATGGCTAAGAAGAGTCTGTAGCTGGACGCCTGATTAGCTTACTGGAAAAAAATAACCCGGTTTTCAGTGCCGGGTTATTTTTTTCTTCTATTATTAAGGACATTGTTCAAGCTGTAAATCGAAGTCGATATACTCTCCATCCCTGTAAACTTTAAGCTTTATTCTTTCCCCGCAGTTATTTCTCAGGATCTGGGTAAGCAGGTCAAATGGTGTTTTAATTTCTTTATCCTCAAATAATGTTATTATGTCGCCAGATTTTAGTCCCGCTTTTTCAGCAGGGGTATCCGGCAATACCTCGTTTACATATACTCCTGGAACATTTGTCTGGTTAAAACCCATTTTTATGCCAATAAAAGGTATCCTGGGTTCACCATATTTTATGATCTGGTCTGTAATGTTTATTGCAGTATCGCTTGGAATCGCAAATCCTATACCAGCGCTTGCCCCTGATGTCGAAAAAATAAGCGTATTTATTCCTATGACATCTCCATAAATATTTATAAGCGGGCCGCCGCTATTTCCGGGGTTTATTGCTGCATCAGTTTGTATCAGGTCCACTATCGGAAGCTGGTCTGATGCAACAGGAATATTCCTGTTTTTTCCGCTTATAATCCCTGTTGTAACAGTCTGCTGGATACCAAACGGGCTGCCTATCGCCATAACAAAGTCTCCTACGCTCTGGTCCTCAATTGAAGCAAAATCTGCATGCTGAAGGTTTTTAGCATCTATCTTAATTACTGCTATATCTGTTTCTTCGCTTGTTCCGATAAGTTTTGCGTTATAATTCATGCCGTCGGCAAGTGTAACTATCAGCTCAAAGGCACTGCCTGCAACATGGTTATTTGTTATTATATACCCGTCCCCGGAATATATGACGCCCGAGCCCACGCCTTCTGAAACAGCTTCATTTCCATAAATATCTTCCTGCTTGACAAAAACAGCAATATTTACAACAGAAGGCGTAACATGTTCAACGAGGGCGTTGATTTCTTCATTGAACTGCTCCAGCTGATCATTGTTCTCTGAAACCCTGAAAGGTATTTTTGTAGTCTTTTCAATGCTTTCTCCAATTATCCTGAACTCTTCAGCAAGAGCATCGGTGTTAACATTAATACATCCTGTTACAAAAGACACACATATTAATATACAAAAGAATAATAGTAATGACAGCTTCAACATAACATTTCCCTTTAAAATATTTCTGTGTGATTTAAACATGGTTGCAACTCTTCCTGAAAACATTACCTATTCTAGAAAACAAGGTCCTTTATAAGACTCATATTTTCTGCAAACTTATAACTCTTTAAGTTCGAATCTATGATTTCTGCTTTTTCTGTCAGTTTATCAGCAAGTTCTTTGTATTTCCATGTCATTGATACGGCAAGTTCAAGTGTTTTAACCCTATCGTCGCGGGATGCAATGATGTCAATAGTTGACCATGAATTGTAATCTGTCTTATTAAGAAAATAAAAGAACTCAAGTATTTCCCAGAAATTTACAGTTCCCAACACCATATCAGGATCTGCATCCTTATAATTATCATTTAAGTGGATCTGGAAGAGCCTTTTATGCAAGTCCATAAGCATAAGTGATTCTGAAAGGCTTTCCCCTGCCATCAGTGTATGCCCGACATCAAGCGCGCAACCAATATTTTCAAGGCCGACATCATTTATAAGAGCCAATGCTTTTCCTGTATCTCTTATAAGCTGTTTTTGCCTTGGGTCTTTTGATTTTGCCTCAATAGCAATCTTTACCGATCTGTCATATTCTCCTATTTCTCTTACGGTCTCCACAAGGTATTTCCAGGAATCCCGGTAATCAGACTGGAACGGATAATCAAAACCATCATGTGCAGGCCAGAGGAGCACGCTGTCAGTCTTGAGTTCTTTTCCAAGGTCTATACTTTCTTTGAGCCTCTTTACAGCTTCTTTTCTAATTTTTGAATCAGTGGTACTGAAAGCTCCATCCTTCCACTTCCTGTCGCTCCATACTTCGGGCTCCATTACGGAAGCTTTAAGCCCGTGATTTCCTAGTAGCCTGGATAGTTTATCAGGATCTGAGGGAAGAGGGTCCGTCGGGTAAAAAATAACAATACCTGTAAGGCCCTTTATTTTTGAAAAAACTTCAAGCTTTTCCTCCAGGCTCATATCTTCAAAATATCCTCCAGGGACATATCTTTCTGCATAAGTTCCAAGGCACCACAAATGCGCATCTACTTTCAGTTCCATCGCCACTCCTTTATTAAGAGCTTAATATTAAAAGAATTAGCAGGGTTGTCAAAGACATTGCCCTGCTAATTCTAACTTAATAGATACTACTGCTTCACCAGTTATATTACTGCCTGCTCCGGTAAATCAATAGATCATACCCGGATTTTTTACATCTCAATCCTTTTTATTCTGCCGGGAATGCAGAATTTCCGGTCTTTTCAAGGATATCAGCTGCAATCTGGTCCAGGTTTTCCGGTGTTACAAGCTTGACGTCTACAGGTATTTCAACATTCTCATAGAACTTGCCGTCCAAGAGGATTTCTTTGAGGATTTCTACGGACCTGTAACCGATATAATACGGTTCCTGGAGTATTGTTGCATCAAGTACTCCATCTTTTATGGCCTGGAATTCCTCAGGATCGCCATTGTAACCAACTGACCAGATATCCTTTCCTGAGGCCTGGATTGCCTGCGCAGCGCCTACTGCTTCACGGCCGCTTGTAAAGTATACGCCTGCAACGTCAGGTACAGCAGAAAGGATCTGCTGCATTGTATCATAACCACCTTCTGCGCTGGGGTTCTGGACAATTATGTTTGCAGCAACATTGTATGTAAGCTCCATTGCCTTTGCCAAAAATCCTTCACCTCTCTGCCTTGCATATGTCCATTGCGGAAGAAGGTTACCGAGTCCCAGAGGTTTGGCGGTATCATTTATCTTACCTGCTAAAAATTCTGCAGCCAGCTGGCCGCCCTTGAAATTGTCTGATATCATCAATGCATTCACAGGACCTGATTTACCAATATCAGCGCATACTACTGGTATGCCAGACTTCCTTGCGTTCTCAACTGCAGGGCCTATTGCCCCGGGGTCTACAGGTGTTACGACAATACCGCTGACCCCCTGGCCTACCAGGGCATTCAAGTCCTGTACCATTTTGGTCGCATCGCTATTCTGGTCTATCATTACATACTTAAAACCAAGATCTTCACATGCATCTTTTACGCCTTTTTCAACATTCTGGAAAAACGTAAACTCCATAGTCCAGAGGGAAAAACCTATAGTGATATCGCTTGCATTGGTATAGGTCTTTACCTGCATTCCGCCTTCTGCAGCCTCTTCCTTTGCGCACCCAATAAAGGATAGTGTGAGTATCATTGCAAGACATATTGCGGTGATAAATGCGATCTTCAGATACCTTTTCATTTTGCCTCCTTTACTAATTTTTAAAAAAGAATAATTTTATCCCAGTCATCCCTCCTTTCAGGCTAAAATTCCCCCTGTCCGAGCAGGTAGAATTTTAGTTTGTTCAGTGACACTGCAAATATCATTATAAGCCCTGTTGCAACAAGCTGCCAGTATGAATTAACCTGCATGAGCCCCATGCCATTATTTAAAAATGTCAAGATAAGCGCTGCGACCAGGGAGCCCCCAAGGCTGCCATTTCCCCCGGCCAATGCTGTACCTCCAAGTACAACTGCTGTGATTACCTGGAACTCATAATCCTGTCCCATCAGGCCCGGGTTGGCTGAGCCAAGATTTGCAGAGTTTATTATTGCTGATATGCCCACAAAAAGGCCCATTAATGTAAAGACCAGGATCTTTATATTATCGACATTAATACCGGACAGGGCTGCGGCTCTTGAGTTTGTCCCGACCGCAATAATATATCTGCCAACAGGAGATTTCCTCAGTAGCAGATAAGCAAGGATATAGCAGATACCCATTAAAATAATCGGGAAGGGAATTACGCCAAAAAGCTTGCCATTGCCAAAATACAGCCAGAATCTGTCACTGATGTAAACGGGTACATTGTCTGTGTAGATAAAGGCAAGGGCACGGAAAACAAAAAGCATGCCCAGTGTGGTTATGAATGCAGGGATTCTAAGCTTTGTGACAAATATCCCATTAATAAAACCTAAAAAGCAGGCAACCAGGAGTGTCAGCATAACTGCTACAACCCCTCCCACCCTTGGAATAAATGAGGAGCCGAGCACCGCAACAAGGGCAAGCATGGAGCCGATGGAAATATCAAAATTTCCAGTCATTATTACAAATGTCATCCCTATTGCAGAAATCCCCACATATGATGAAAAACTGAGGTTGTTCAGGAAATTATAGCTTGTTGCATAGTTAGGATTCGCTATGGAAAAAACTGCCACCAATATGATGAAAATGAGGGGCAGGCCGAAATTGCCCCAGAAAACACCGAACTTCTGTTTTGTTTGCCTTAACCTGTAATCATCCATTGTTTTGCCTGCCTTATATAATTTTTACCTGCCTGATAAATCATTAGACTCTAATTCCCTTGATTTTTGCAGCTTCCAGATATCTTTTGCGCAGGCCATCCACAAAAAGCGCAAAAAGCAGGATAAGCCCGACTGAGAGCAACTGATAAAAATACTGGACTCCCACAAGATTGAGCCCGTAATAGATCATGGAAATAAATATGCCTGCAAAAACAGCGCCTATAAGGTTTCCCTTACCCCCGGAAAGGCTGGTGCCGCCCAGTATGGTTATTGTGATTACCAGGAGCGTAAACCCAGGAGCCATGCTTGGAATACCTATCATCGCCTGTGACGTCCTGATAACGCCATTTATGCTCGCAGTCAGCGCAACAAGCACATAAACCATTATTTTTACAAATGTCACATTAAGGCCTGATATCCTTGCTGCGCTTTCATTTGAACCAATTGCAGAAATATGCCTGCCAAATGGGCTCTGGTTTAAAAGAAGATAAAAGATTACAAATAATACAAGCATTACCCATATAGGAGTGGGTATGCCGAGTATCTTTCCTGTGCCAATAATTGAAAATTTTTCAGCACTTATCGGTATCTGCCTGCCCTTTGCTATTAGCAATGAAGCACCCCTTATTATTGTAGCCATTGAAAGAGTCGTTATAAGGGGGTTTACGCCGAATTTTGTGATTATAACGCCATTCAAAAACCCTACAAAGCAGCTAATGATTATAGAGATTATTATTGCAGAAGGTATGCCAATGTCTGGAATGAGCAAAGACAGAAATACGCTTGTTAGGCCTACAACAGCATCAACCGAGAGGTCGAATCCCCCGCTGGTTATTGCAAGCACCATGCCGAAGGCTACAATAATACCGTATGAGCCCTGGGTTATAATATTAAGTATGGTATCGGTTTTTAAAAAATTCGGGTTTGCAATTGCCAGGAATATTCCGGCAAGCACGATAAGAATAAAAATACCTATCTTTTCATATAGTTTTAAGAACTTAACCATTTTCCCTCATTTGACAATGCCAATTGCCTGTTTAATTATTTTCCAGGTTCTTTTAAAACTTTTACTTTCAATCTTTATCTGATATTTTGATGACTCCAGAAAGGTTCTATGCCATTACAGTATCTATATATTATTAATTGTAATTATTGTTAATATTCTGTCCTATCTGTGCTGCAACCAGCTTTTCCTCGTCCATATTCTGCCTGTCGAATTCTGCTGCCATTTTACCCTTATAAAGCACAAGGCACCTGTCAGCAAGGTTTACAAGCTCGGGAAGCTCTGAAGAGGACAGGATTATCGAAATCCCTTTATTTGCCAGCTCCC
>CAYGYY010000032.1:23693-24938 GCA_964354265.1 uncultured Actinomycetota bacterium | reverse complement strand
CTCTGTAAAACGATTTCTGTATTTGTCCCGATATCGATACCAACGAAGTTTCCATCCATATCGTCTATGCCTGTTGCCAGTATCATGGCCATGTGGTCAGAACCTACAAAACCTGCAATGACCGGCAGCATATATACATAGCCTCCAGGAGTAATATTTATCCCTATTTCCCTTGCCTTTATTGAATGCGGTATATCCGTTAAGGCAACAAAAGGGGCAAGGCCCAGCTGCTTTACGGGGAGGCCGAGAAAAATATGGTGCATGGCTGTGTTTCCGACTACGGTCATTTCAATAATGCTGTCCGTGCTTATCCCGCTTTTTTCCGCCAGTTCCTGTACTGTTTTATTTATCTGCTCGATTACAACAGCCTGTATCTTTTTTGCATCCTCCGGGTTTTGCATTGCATAATTTATCCTGCTCATAACGTCTTCCCCAAAATGGATCTGCGGATTCATGACTCCTTTTTTACCGATAGTCTTACCGCTTAAAAGGTCCACGAGAAGGATAGCTATCTTTGTTGTCCCGAGATCTACTGCAATACCATAAGCTTCAGATGTGCAGTCGCCGCCTTCAACAAGGATGACCTCTCCATTTCTCAGACAAACAGTCGCCTCCCACGAGTGCTGTCTTAAAATCCCCGGCATATATTTAAGCACGCTGTAATCTATAGAATCAGCAATGACATTATGCTTTTCTTTTAAACCATCTCTTATCCTTGAAAAATCTGCCTTCATGTCTGAAAGGCTGGGTGGCTTGACTTTTAGACAGTATTTGTTAAAAACCGGGTCGACCCTCATGGCAGTTTCTTCGCCGGTTATCTGCAGTTTCTGTTCCTCTGTAAGGGAAGACGCAGGGATATATATAGTCATATCCCTATCAAAGACCTGCTGGCAGGCAAACCTTACTCCATGTTTTAACTCCTCTTTTCCCAGGGCCTTTTTTTCAGTTTCGGAGATTCTTTGCGAACCGTCTCCCATGACAACTATCCTGCATTTGCCGCAGGTTCCTTTTCCGCCGCAAACAGACTTTAAGCCAATCCCTGAATCAACTATTGCCTCCATGCCGTTTTTAGGGCCGTCGAGGACTATCCTCTTTCCTATAGGCTCTAAATTGATTGTGAAATTTTTGTTTTCTTCCTTATTTTCCATTAATACCGGTTATGGTCTTTTCTCCTGCCAATGCCCCTAACATAATATCCTGCCATATTTATATTTTCAACTTTTGATTTATTTCTGTTTTATTTCT
>CAYGYY010000032.1:19119-23593 GCA_964354265.1 uncultured Actinomycetota bacterium | reverse complement strand
TTTATTTCTGTTTTATTTCTTGTGTTTTTCTATCTCTTCTTTTATGAATTTTTCGAAATCAGCGCCGGTTTTCATAAGATTGCCAAGTTCAGCATCAAGGCCTGCGGGTTTAATCCTGGTGATCCATCCATCCCCGTAAGGCGACTGGTTTATCAGCTCGGGCGAATCTTCAAGCTCTCCGTTAGATTCGACTATTTCTCCTGTAACAGGCGCAAAGATTTTCCCGACCCACTTTCCGGACTCAAGAGAGGACAGGGATTCGCCCTGCTTTACTTTGGCGCCTTTCATCGGCAGCTCAATATAGACTATTTCTCCGGCAAGTTTCTGGAAGAAATCCGTTGCGCCCAGCACCACATTGCCATCTCCGTCGACTTTTGCCCAGAAATGGTTCTTTTCATAATAAAGCTCATCAGGGAAATCATAGTTCTCTATTTGCATGCGACCTCCTCAAGTTAATATTTTTTAGACCTTAATATTTTTTAGACCTCTAATTTAGTTTTTTTATATTTTAATTTTAATTTTTTTTCATGTGAAAGCCTTGAAGCTATCGCTAAACTGCGTCCAGGCTTTCCATGCTCTGTAACACCAGTTCAGAAAGGTCAGCCACCTTGACTTTTGTGCCGCTGTCGCTCTTCTTTTTCCTGAGCGCAGTGCTTATGGTCCTTTCACACTGCTGGCAGGTCGATACCACGATGTCTGCGCCAGTTGAATATATCTCATCAGTCTTGCATTCTGCGATTTTTGCAGCAAGTTCCGGGTTCAATGATTCAAGATTTCCTCCCCCGCCGCAACAGTTGGCCTGCAATTTCTGCATTGGAAGCTCGACAAAATCTACTCCCGGGATGCTTTTTATTACCTGCCGCGGCTCTTCAAAAATGCCCGAATTGCGCCCCAGGTCACAGGGGTCATGGTATGTCACTTTTGCATTTAAAGGGTTTAACTTTATCCTGCCCCCGTCTATGAGCTTTGCAATGTATTGCGATACATGCATGACCCCAAAAGGCAGCTTTTTACCCGTTATTTCTTCATACTCGCGCTTCCATGTATGAAAACAGGATGGGCAGCTTGTAACCAGCGTTTTGGCGCCTTTCCCGGCTACAGTCTCGATATTGTGTTCGGCAAATCTTTTTACGGCTCCAGCCATACCGGAGCTTAACAGCGGAAATCCACAGCACCATTCATCTTCTCCCAGCAGCGTAAAATCAACACCGGATTTTTTAAAAATGTTTACTATTGAGCGGGGTATGGCAAAAGACCTCGGGGAAAAAGACGACACGCATCCAACAAAATATACGACTTCAGCAGTATCTTTGAGATAATCAGCGACATCGACATCCGGGACCTGTTTGAGCCAGTCAAGCCTTCCCTGGTTTGTATCAAAAGTAATATTATAGGCCCTCTCGATTTTTTCCTTGAAAATATCAAGTATCTCCGGGTATTTTTCATCATTCACCAGGTCCTGCCTTACAGTTTTAAAAAGCTCGCTCACCTTAACCCCGCTTGGACACTCATTTGTGCAGTAATTGCACATGGTACATGTATAGATCTTTCCTGAAAGCTTTGCAGTAAAGCCTATCTTTTTATTGGCCACAGCTTCAATAAGGCTGAGCTTTCCTCTCGGGGAAACGGCTTCATCCAGGGTATTTTTATATACCGGGCATATTGAAAGGCATGTCCCGCACCTGCTGCATGCATAAAGGTCATCCCCTTTTGAAAAAACTCCTGCAACTGCTGGTTTTTTAACCTTTTTTTGTTTTATTTTTGTATCTTCTGTCATTAATCCCGTATCCTTATGTATCTTAAGACAGGAAAAGCTTACCAGGATTTAATATGTTATTCGGGTCAAAAGTCCTCTTAATATTTTTCATAAGCTTATAGGTGTCTTCAGAGATTTCAAGTTTCAGGAATTTAGCTTTTGTAATCCCGATCCCATGTTCTCCTGAAAGTGTCCCTTCAAGCTTGATAGTCTCTACGAAAATCTCCTCTATTGCCTTCCCGACTTTTATTTCCTCTTCCTTATCCCGCAGATCGGTAAGTATTGTCGGATGAAGGTTGCCATCACCTGCATGTCCGAAGATCCCTATATCAAGGTTATATTTTTTTGCAATATTATTTACTGCTTCTATAAGCTCCACTATCCTGCTTCTTGGAACAGTTGCATCCTCAAGTATCGTTGACGGCCGCACCCTTGCAAGAGATGAAAGCGCCGCCCTGCGGGCGGACCATAATTTATTTCTTTCTTCATCAGAACTGGCAAGCTTGAATGAGAGGGCATTATTCTCATTGCATTCCCTTTTTACAATTTCTGCCTCTATATCCACTGCGCCTTTCTGTCCGTCGACTTCTATCAGCAGCATCGCCCCTGTGGTCCTGTCCAGTCCAATCTTTAAGTAATCTTCGATTGCGTTTATGGTTACGTTATCTATAAATTCCAGCGTCGCAGTAATGACCCCTGCAGCCACTATGTCCCTGACAGCCTTTGCCGCCTGTGTCATTTCAGCAAAAGTAGCAAGCATGCTTGCCCTGTCGGGAGGCGTTGGAAGCAGGCCAAGAACCGCTTTTGTAACTATGCCCAGCGTCCCTTCCGAACCGACTATCAGGTCGACTATATTATATCCTGATACGCTTTTTACAGTTTTTGTGCCTACATTTATAATCTCGCCCGTCGGCAGCACCACTTCCATCGAATTGACGTAATCCTTGGTAACGCCATATTTTAAACCCCGAAGTCCCCCGGCATTTTCAGCAATGTTGCCCCCTATTGTCGAGGTCTTCAAGCTGCCCGGATCGGGAGGATAAAAAAGCCCATATTTGTTTGCAGCTTTATCAACATCTATTGTTATCACTCCCGCTTCGACTTCTGCAAGCAGGTCTATTTTATTTATATCAAGTATCCTGTTCATTTCAACCATTAAAAGCGTTATGCCGCCGTTTACTGCCAGGCAGCCGCCACTAAGTCCTGTAGCCGCTCCCCTTGGGGTTACAGGTATTTTGTTTTCATTGGCAAACTTCATGATATTGCTTATCTGGGTAGCGTCACTTACCCTTACAATTGCGTCGGGCAGGTACTCGAGCCTTGTAGAGTCATAACCAAAACATATCTTATCCTCTATGTCGGTTATTACCCTGTCATCTCCGGCTATTTCCCTTAAAATATTGATTTGCTTTTCGTTCATCTTTCCCCTTTTAAAAATGGTATCACATACGGCCCTTCCGGGATAACATAGATACTTGCATCCTTTCCTGCTCTTTCAAGGCTTTCATTTAAAGCTTGTCCGACACTGTTTGCAAGTATTAAAGTTGACTCCGGTATGTTGTATGCGCTGGCAAGCAGGCAGCCGCTGTAAAGATATATCCGGGCTTTTTTCCTTGCTTTTACAAACTCCTCAAATTCCCACTGGTCGATTTTAAAATAATCTTTTCGGTTTATCTTTTCCATAAAAGCATCTATATCTGATTCTTCCTGGACGATATCAACAAATTCCCTGCTTCCGATTTCTTCAGTGCATTCAGCTGCTGTAATTATTATTCCCCCCTGTTTTACTGCAGGCATTGCGCCCACCATTCCCTTGACCACCTGGTAGAGGGTCGCATCAAGGGGAAGACCTCCGCCAGTTGTAATGACTATATCTGCTTCCTTTTTGATTTCACTGCTGCTTGCATGATGGCAGAACCTTGCCCCTTCATTAAATGCCGCCTCCAGGTCGCCGCAAAATACTCCAGTAACTTCCTTATGCTTATTTATTGTTACATTTATTATGAAATCCACGCCAGATTTTCTGGCTATTTCCGTTGATTCTTCATGGAAAGGATTACCCTCAAGAATTCCAAAAGAAGCCTTTGGCGATTCAAGAACTGCAGGACCATGAAAATGCCTGAACATATCCATATAACTTATCCCGGGGCATATTGCTTTTCTCCCGCCCGAAAAACCTGCCATGAAATGAGGTTCGATAAGGCCCGTCAGGATCTTGAAGTCTGAATTTACAAACTCCTTGTTTATAATGATTGGCGTGCCCCTTTGAGTTTGCCCAATATGTACGCAGCTTTCCCTGTCTCTTGCATTATGGTTTATTATCCTGTACTGGCTTGCCACTTTTTCCCCTACAAGCCCTTCAAGCTCACTGCCCAGATTGGGCCGGTGAAGGCCGGTGGCTACAAGTATAGTTATCCTGTCTTTTTCTATCCCATAGCCTGCAAGTTCAGTTAAAAGGACGTCAAGGATTAGTTTTGTAGGGACAGCCCTTGTTGAATCAGATATTACAATACATATATTTTTTTTATCTCTTATCTTATCCTTAAGCGGAGAACAGGCAATAGGATTCTTTATGCCTTCAAGCAGGGCTTTGCCCGCATCGGGAAGCCCCTTTAAGGGTTTGCTGGTAATTATCCCCAGCAGGTTCTTTTCAGGCACATCCACTTTCAGTTTTTCACTTCCGTATTCAAGTTCAACTATCATTGCTTATCCTCTAAT
>CAYGYY010000032.1:16170-19019 GCA_964354265.1 uncultured Actinomycetota bacterium | reverse complement strand
ATTTTTTAAATAAAACCATTTTTAAGCCTTAAAATTGAAAATCACTGTTAATTTATTTAACCATTATTAACTGTAACTTCCTGTATCTCCCTTTAAGGTAAATACATGATAACGGTAAATCAAATTAACAGCAATTTAAAAGAAAATCTAAAAAATTTATTCAGCTGTAAAATCAAAACCCGGTCCTGGCAAATCACATAACAGCCCTGTAAAGATCATCATGGGGGGCAGCGATTACCTGATAATCAACCAGGAAGCCCTTCTCTTTGGGATACCGGATACCGGCGCTTACAGACTCCTCTACATCAGAAAGAACACCGTTTATGACACAGATGTTCTTGCCTCCAAGCGCCCTGGCGATCCTTACTTCAACAATATCAATGTCTGTTGCCTTTATTGCCGTATCGGCTGCCCATATGATAGATGGCGATGTCAATGTCTCAATTATACCTATAGATTGCATCTGCCTCACTTCAGATGTTCCACTAAGTCCTGCAAAAATCTGGGGGTAGATATTTGGTATGACTACTGAATCAATTATAAAAGGTTCCGATTCGCCCTCTATGACGCTTATAGAATTTTTTACAGCGCTTACCAGCCCTGCAAAAATAATATAATATTTTCCAGGGCAGATAGTTTTTGCTTCTACAATTTTTACATCTGAAGCTTTAACAATCCTGTCTACTGCGCTTATTCCAACAGCAATGCTTCGGAATTCAACAACACCTATGGATCTTTCCATCATACCTTCTAAAAATAAAATTATAAAAACTTAAAGGACCGAAATTAGGTCATAGATGCATCAGTTTTTGGTTTAGGCGCTATGCCTTTGTTTGGCCTTGGTATCTGTCCGCTTCCTGACCTTACCATTCTGCCTGAGATAACCTTGTCTACTTCTGTATGGGGCCTTGGAATAACATGAACGCTTACAACCTCTCCTATCCTTTTTGCTGCTGCGGCACCTGCATCAACTGCTGCCTTAACTGCGCCTACGTCGCCTTTTACTGTTATTGTGACAAGGCCGCTTCCAGCATATTCTTTTGATACGAGCCTGACATTTGCAGCTTTTACCATCGCATCTGCTGCCTCTATAGCAGCCACAAGTCCTCTTGTCTCAATTAAACCCATTGCTTCTTCCATCAGATATCTTCTCCTTTCGAGTAAAAAAATTTATTTTACGAAATTCATTCCGCCGTTTATAACCAGCCTTCTTTCCCTTACAAATGAACGTGGTGTCGTGACTCCCTCACCGGTAGCCCCTGCAATGGTCCAGGTTGTCCCGCCTTTATATGCTTCTGCAGCAAGCGCTGAACTGGGGCCATTGACTACTGTGAAAGTGGTATTAATAGTCTGTGCAAACCTTGTTATCCTGTCTATATTATTTGAATGGATAACTGAAGTGTGCTTGAAATTGTGCTCGACTCTTACAGCAACATTTACCGCTTCTTCAAATGTATCTACAACAACTACCGGCAGCACCGGCATAAGCTGCTCATGCTGGACCATTGGATGGTCCTCGCCGGCTACAAATACTGCAAGCCTTGTTGAAGGGTCCACGGTTATACCCGCATCCCTTAATATGACATCACAATTTTTGCCCATATAGCTTTTGACTATTTCGCCTTCCTTTACAACAAGGTTGACAACTTTTGCAGCCTGCTCTTCATTTAATACCACTGCATTGCTCCTGCTGAAAGCTGCAAGCAGCTTGTCAATAACATTTCTTGTGGTAATGCAGATTTTCTCTTCGTTGCACAGGATATTATTATCAAAAGAAGCTCCGAAAATTATATCTGCTGCAGCTTTTTCAACATTTGCCGTATCGTCTACAATAACCGGCGGATTTCCCGGGCCTGCGCCCATTACCCTCTTGCCGCTTTTCATTGCAAGCCTTACAACGCCAGGACCGCCGGTAACTACTATCAGTGAAATATCAGGGCTCTTAAATACTGAAGCTGCATTTTCGATTTTAGATTGTTTTGCAGCAGTTATAAGGTTGGGAGGGCCTCCCGCAGATACGATAGCGTTATGCACTATCCTGAATATATCAAGCGTAACATTATGCGCGCTTGGATGCGGAAGGTAAACCACCGAATTGCCGGCAGAAATCATACAAATAGTATTATTTATTATTGTTGGTACAGGATTAGTCATAGGAGAAATTGCGCCTATCACACCAAAAGGCGCGCCTTCAATGGTTACAACACCTTTTTCATTTGAATAAGTTGTTATCTCAAGATATTCAGGCCCAGGAGTGAACAGCGCAGCTATCTCATTTTTTACTATTTTATCCTCATACCTGCCCATTTTGGTTTCTTCAACACCCATCTTTGCAAGTCTTTCCTTATTGGCAAGGGCCGCTTGCCTTATTGCGTCGACTATCTTAAACCTTATATCCCTGCCCAGTTCCACATATTTTTTCTGAGCATCTTTGGCTGCTTTTATAGCATCTTCTATGCTTTCGAAAATACCATCCCCGGTTGAAGAAGAAACTGGTACGGTCTTTAAAGTAGATGTCCCGACACTGGCAAATAAATTGTTCACCACTTCCCTGACAATTTGTTCTACCTGACTTTCATCTACTGCCACATTTTACCTCCTGAAAATTAGATTTTGTGATAAGAATCCAATATTTAAATATTTCTTATCCATTATTTTTTTATTTAAATATAGTTAAAAACTACCTGGTTCCAAATATTGCCCTGCAAACTTCAGGTTCAGCTGTATTTTATCTGAATGCCGCGTTTGGCAGCCTCATCTTTTACAAGAGGGCTTATTATTACATCGCTGTTTGCCTCTATTACTTTTCCCGCATATTCATCAATGTTGGCCATGGTAATTACAGTTTT
>CAYGYY010000032.1:0-16070 GCA_964354265.1 uncultured Actinomycetota bacterium | reverse complement strand
CCTGCACAGCCCTGTCTTTAGTGCAGGTCTGCCCGGAAGCAAGAGAACAGATGTTTTTTAACAGGTTTGGATCACTTATTTCGCCTGTAAAGCTTGCGTCAGGTATAGACGGCGGTATCATGCTGCCTTCAGCCATCTGCATACCCAAAGGCGAAACACATGATGCATCTACTATCTCTACAAGGCTTCCGTTTACAAGATCTGCTGCATTGCCGTCATCTGTATCAACATGGAACTCGGTCTTGAAATCGCTGGCTACCCTTACCTGCACATTGTTGAATGTAAGACCTTTTGGACCGCCTACCCTAACATCGACTACCTGGTTGTCTTTTATGCCGAAATACCGGGCATCTTCAACGCTCAGGTGCATATGCCTGTTGGCCCTTATGGCGCCTTCTTTTAAGTACACGGTGCCTTTTGGCCCAACAAGGACACATGATGAAGAACCTGAAGTATCGCCTGACGGTCTTACAGGCGCATCAATGCCAAGCACTATACAGTCAGTTTTTGACAGTTCCACCTGTGTCTTGCTCCTTAAAGGTCCAAGCACTCTTACATTCTGGATAGCAGTAAGCTTTGGTCCCACAACAGTAAGAGTCTCCCTGGCTGCAAAACCAGGGTTATAAAGCTCCCGCAAAACATTTAACGCATATCCCTTTCCAAAAAGGGTATCCAGGTCTTCCTGGCAAAGATGGATATGCCTTACAGATATCCCGCAGACAACTTTCCTGTCATCACGCGCCATACCTGCAGCCTGCTGATTGACAGATGTCTGGCCCTGTTGCGCACCTGATGCTCCTGGTATTTGCCCAGAGTTCGCACCGGGCGCTATAAACTGGGCTGTTTTTTCCTGCATCAGTCTTTCAACCACATTTTTAACTACATCCCTAATCAATTGTTCGGTATCCAATTTAATACTCCACTTATCCTGGAAAAATTAACAAATCAATTCAAGATCTCAAGAATACCGGCTTTGCCGGATATTCATTTTCCCTGAATTTTTATTTTTCCTGAGGCAAAATCATATCAAGTTCAGGATGTGGTCTTGGGATAACATGAACTGATATCAGTTCGCCTACTCTTTTTGCTGCTGCAGCGCCTGCATCCACTGCTGCCTTGACGGCGCCAACATCACCTTTTACTATGACGGTAACAAATCCTCCGCCAATTCTTTCTTCACCCATCAGGGTGACGTTTGCTGCCTTTACCATAGCGTCTGCTGCCTCGATTGAACCAACAAGTCCCCTGGTCTCAATCATTCCGATTGCTTCTCCTGACATTTTTCTTTTCCTTTCACTACTTTGATTTAATAATCAATTTTTATAAGCTTTTTTGTCTTAAACTGTACCCGGACTTTAATTGCCGGATATTAAATAATTAATTATACCAAAAACACTTATAAATTCAGCACTTAAAATAAACATTTTTTAAAAATAGTGTAATAGTCCTATGGCCTGTAGCCGCCGATTATATTAGCTACCACCACAGTTATTATCTGCACCAGCTTTTCCTTAGTAATGCTTATGCTTTCGCCCTGTGCCAAAGACGCCAGGCCTGCCTGCTGCATTGCCCCTGGAATACTACCTGCAATGCCCTGGCTGACTGCTGCGCTGCTATCTTCAGGGTTCCTTATGACTTTGCCGTCGACCCTGCATCCGGGATAATTCTCCCTCGGCATCCCGAAATAGTCCCTCACCCTGATAGTTTTTTTTGCATCTTCCTCGCTTAAGACATTGACATTGCCTAATGTCCTTGCAATAAAACTTATCTTAGCAAACAGCTCAAGGCTTTCCATCCTGTAATAAGCCTGGAATACGTCCTGTCCCACGGAAAGTGCGCCGTGGTTTTCAAGCAGGAAGACGCAGTATTCCTTCAGGAACGGCCTTATATTTTCGGGTATTTCCATTGTAGAGGGAGTGCCGAACTTTGCAGTAGGTATCGAACCAAGACCTATTATTATTTCCGGCATGACACATTCGTCAAGCGGGATCCCCGAAACTGCAAATCCGGTTGCATACGGAGGATGCGCGTGGACCACGGAATTGACCCCCTCTTTATTTTTATATACATCAATATGCATTTTTATCTCAGAGGATGGTTCGAGCGTTCCCTCTATCTTATTGCCGTTCATATCGACCTTTATGAGCTGGTCTGTTGTGAGATATCCCTTGCTCATTCCGGTCGGGGTGCACAGTACTGTATTTGGCCCCGTCCTTATGGAAATGTTGCCGTCATTTGCTGCAACCCATCCGTTTGCATGGACTCTTTTACAGATATCGATTATATCGTTTCTGTTCTGGCTTTCTGTTTTTTCCATTGAATCCTTCTTTATTAAAAAATCAATCCCTTATTAATGCTTATGTCAAAAAACATATAAAATAATTAACTTTAATTACACGGCATTCAATGTGTTCTCAGCACGCGCACATTGAAGGCTCCAGCCACCTCAGGAGATCACTGTCGGGATTTGCAATTACCCTGAATGCAATCAGTGAGCCGTTTTCACTTAAAAAAAGCACTGCATTTTTGGTAGCTTCCTCTACTGCGGCAAGTTCGCCTGTTATAATATAGAAACTGTTGACACCGCATCCTTTGCCAAGCCTGAATTCAACTATCCTGACTTCTGCGCTGTCAAGGCTTATATCGGCTGCGTTCATTATATTGGCCATATGCAGGCTTTCAATTATTCCTATGGAATCATTGAGCTGCCCTTCAATTCTTCCACTGATTGCATCTATTATCTCACTGTTTATCGCCGATATTACAAATGATGAAAAAACATCCCTTCCGCCTAGACGGTCTGCCGTATCGACTGCTTTCTCGACTGCAGAAGTCCCGCCCGCTACAATTGTAAGGTATTTTCCCGGGCACAGGGTCGTTGCAAGCACAAGACTTACCTGTGCAGATTTAAGCATTGCATCAGTTACAAACATGCCTTTTGCTATGCTTTTAAATTCAACCACTGCAACATCAGTTTCAAATTTTATTATACCATCTGCCATATTCATTAACCGCTTTTAACAATAATACAGGTTTCATTAACTTCATAAACCGTGCCGTCTATGGAGCTGTGCAATTTTGCTCCAAGTTTTCCTTCAGGAATATCAGCGACTACCTGCCCTCTTAAAACCTTATCACCGTTTTTAACAACAGGTACGCATGGAGCTCCCAGATGCTGCAAGAGATACAATTTTACTTCTTTCACATCGTTTGCAAATGGGGTGATGGGCGTTTTACTGTCGTATTTATCTATCTCAAGACGCTTTTCCAGCCTGCCTACAGGCACCTTCCGGTAGTCCCTGAACTCAATTGTATTAAGGTCTTTTTTGTTATAGGGATTTTTAATGCCTTTGCGGTCAAGCTCAGCTTTTATATAGTTAAACAAAGATCTTGCTGAAAGGTCCACCACACAGCTGTAAAGCTCGCATAATCCGCAGTCGCAGCATAGATAGGCAAAATCAAATTTTTCCAGGTCCTCATCTGTTAACTGGCCCCTGTACATTTTTTTCATCATCTCATCGGGAAACAGGTTATGGCCAAGAAGATACCTGGGGCAGAGGTCGGTACACATCCTGCAGCTGAGGCAGATGGCCTGCGCCCTTTTTACTGCATTTTTTATGCTCCTTACCTTATGCTCTATTACTATATTGTCTGAGGGAAGCACTATGATAGACTTTGTTGTCTTCTTTAATGCATAGTCTGCTTCATCTATCAGTTTTCCCATCATGGGCCCGCCATCAAGCACTTTATAGTCATCGGTGGTTATCCCCCCGCAAAGCTCCAGTAACATTTTAACCGGCGTTCCTACAGGCGCTTCAAATGTCATCGGGTTAGCTACTTCTCCGTTTACGGTTACAAATTTTGTTATGACATTCTGTCCATTCATTGCATTTGATACATTCAGTAAAGTCTCCACGTTTGTCACAACAACCCCAACCATAAGCGGTATCCCGCCTTCGGGCACTATTTTCCCGGTCACTTCATAGACCAGCACCTGCTCATCTCCTGCAGGATAAAAATTGGCGAGCTTGAATATCTCAAAATCAAAATTGCCGGCGCTGCCAGTGAGGTCACCTGCGCCTGCCGGTTTTTTTGCATTTTTATAATCTTCTATAATATGTATCGCATCCTTATATTTAGCCTTCAGCGCAAGCACTGTCCTTCTTGCGCCAACCAGGCCGGCTGCTATTCTCATCCCTTCAAAGACCCTGTCAAAGTATTTCTCCAGGAGCTGATTGTCGACATGTATCATGGGTTCGCATTCTGCGCCATTGATTATAAGGGTATCAACGCTGGCATCGAATTTAACATGTGATGGGAACCCTGCGCCGCCGGCCCCTACTATTCCAGCGTTCTTTATGATTTCAATTTCAGGTTTTGCCATTTTTTACTCCAGGTCTATCCTTTCCACTTTTGCAACCAGGGTGCCGTCAATATTCTTATCCTTTGTGGCATCGGTCCGCTTTGCTGTGCTGCCTGTAACCATCAAACCTATCTCTCCTTCACCAAGCCCTATGGTATCTACAGCGACAAAATATTCTTTCCTGCCTTTCAGGTCCACGTCCACAGACTGTACAAACATAAGCTTGAAACCGCTTAAATGGTCAAGTTTTATAGTAGAAGTCACGCTTCCGATGACTCTAACCATTTTCATGATTATAACCTCTTATGACCCTGTTTTCACTTACCATATCAACTTTATCAACTATTCCTACAATTGAACCCCTGAGTGGAATGTTATTGACCCCCATTATCCTGCCGATAGTTTCACCATCTGCAACCCAGATTACAAGATTGCCTACATCTGCGCCGAGGAAGTCCCCGACTATTTCATTGTTGCCGATTACATTTCCATCAGGGTCAAGCGGTTCTACAATCGAGAGCTTGACGCCTTTGAGCCTTTCATTTTTTATTGTCGAGATCACATTCCCGACCACTCTGCCGTATTTCATATTTTATATTTAAAAAACTACCTCTATATTATTTTTTAAGAATAATTTCATGTATTTATCAGGGGGCCTTGTGTCCGTAACGATTATGTTTATATCCTCAATTGCGCATACCTTTGCAAGCCTTACAACATCAAACTTACTGGAGTCTACAAGTACCACCCTGGAAAGCGCATTTTTAAGCATGATTTTTTTAATTGCCGCCTGTATTGAGTTTTCCACAGTTATACCGGATTCCAGGGAAATACCTGAAGCAGAAATGACCGCTTTATCTGCAAAATAATCCCGCAGGAAATTTTCCGTAGCCGAACCAATAAAACTGTGGGTATTCTCCTGCAGCTGGCCCCCGGGACACAATGTATTTATTCCAGGCTCATCTTTGATCTCGTTGATTATTTCAAGGCCGTTTGTTATGACTGTCAGCCCGGACCTGGTTGAAAGCTTTTTTGCAAGGGCGAGCGCAGTAGTGGAACTATCAAGGAAAATGCTGTCTCCATCAGAAATGAGTTTTAATGCTTTTTGGGCTATTATGTTCTTTTCAGCAGCATTAAGCTGCTTGCGGAGATCGATGGAGAGTTCTGTTGTTGATTTTTTAAATGTTACAGCTCCGCCATAAACCCGCTTTAAAAGCCCCTGATCTTCAAGAGATGAAAGATCGCGCAGTATTGTCATCTCAGATACATTGAACATGCTTGAAAGGTCAGAGGTCTTGACTCCCCCGTTTTTTCCTACAACTTCAGCTATTTTCAGTTTTCTTTCAACCGAGAGCATGTTTGTTTGAAAATGTTTAACTTTGTTTATTGTTTTTATTTTATGTGATATTGTTAAATTAGTCAATATGTATCTCTCCGTATCATTGCCTGAAGATATCTTTATCCATCTTCTTTAATTGCGGCGATATAAGAGGTAAAAACTCCATCTGGTTTATTACCTGTTTTTCAAGGTCTATGCCGGGAGATATTTCAGTAAGCATTAAACCCCCGGGGGTAAGAATAAAAACCCCTCTCTCCGTTACATAAAGAACCTCCTGCTCCTTTTCTATGGCGTATTTTCCGCTGAAGGTTATCTGCTCTACTGAGCGCAGGAATTTCCAGTCTTTGCCTTCAGCCAGGATATTTATACGGCCCTCCAGGATTTCGGTTTTAAGCCCTCCCGAATTCATTGTCCCGCAGAAAACTACTTTCTTTGTATTCTGGGTAATATTAATGAATCCGCCGCAGCCGGTAAGCTTGTCTGAAAACTTGCTCACATTGACATTGCCCGAACTGTCGACCTGCGCCATACCAAGGAATGCTACATCAAGTCCGCCGCCATCATAAAAATCAAACTGTGAGGGCTGGTTTATTATGCACTCAGGATTAAAGCTGGCGCCGAAGCTTAATCCCCCGGCAGGTATCCCGCCTATTATTCCGGCCTCTACTGTAAGCTTCATCTTATCAAATAGACCTTCCTCCTTTGCGACAATACTAACCCCCTCGGGAACGCCTATTCCAAGGTTTACCACCGCATTCTCACTGATTTCCTTAAGGGCTCTGCGGCTTATTATCTTTCTTTCATCAAGTTCCATTTGGGGTATTGATTCAAGCGGCGCTTTTATTTCGCCGCTGAATGCAGGATTATATTTTTCCCCGAAAGTCTGCCAGTGGTTTTGTTCGTTGCCTATGACAATATGGCTGACAAGTATGCCTGGTACTTTTACAATCCAGGGATTTAGAGTATTGTATTTAACAAGCCTCTCAACCTGTGCAATCACAATTCCGCCGCTATTGTGCGCCGCCTGGGCCATTGCAAGCATTTCAAACGAACCGGCTTCTTTCTCCATTGAAATATTTCCTTCTGCATCTGCTGATGTCCCGCGTATAAGCGCAACATCAATGGGGAAAGCTTTGTAAAAAAGCCATTCCCTGCCTGCAATGTTTATAATTTCAATAAGGTCCTCAGTCGTTTTTTTGTTTACTTTCGCTCCGCTTACCCTCGGATCAACAAAGGTATGCAGTCCAACATGAGTTATGGTTCCAGGCTTTTTTGCCGCAATATCCCTGAAAAGATGAGTTATTACACCCTGGGGGAAATTATATCCCTCTATCCTGTTCTCGACTGCAAGTTTTACCATTTTTGGGGCAAGCCCCCAGTGTCCGCCTATTACCCTTTTTACAAGCCCTTCATGTGCAAGGTGGTTTATCCCCCGGTCCTTCCTGTCTCCCTGGCCTGCAGCATAGATTATGGTTAAGTCTCTTGGCCTGCCGGAGCTTACAAATGATTTTTCAATAGCGCTGGTTATTTCTTCAGGATGTCCGCTGCCTACAAAGCCACCGATTGCTACAGTGCCTCCATCCCTTATTAATCCTGCTAAGTCGTCAACATTTACTATTTTGCTCATGGCATCAGGAATCCCCCGTTTACATTAAATACCTGGCCCGTAATATAACCTGCCTCATCGGATGCAATAAAAACTGCCAGTTTCGCTATGTCTTCAGTGCGGCCGAATTTTCCCATCGGGATGCGGCTCTCTATTTTTTCCCTTACTTCATCAGGTATATCTTTTACCATCTCGGTCTCTATAAATCCCGGAGCGATTGCATTTACTGTAATGCCTTTCAAGGCGGCCTCATGCGCCAGGGATTTTGTGAAACCTATGACTCCCGCCTTTGCAGCGCCATATGCAGTCTGCCCAAAATTTCCGCAAAGCCCTATTACAGAAGTCATGTTAATTATCCTGCCAAACTTATTTTCACGCATCTTTACAATAGCCTCCCTGCAGCAGTAAAAGACCCCTGTAAGGTTTATCCTTATTACATCATCCCAGTGGTATTTTATATCCATATTATGAAGCGTCTTGTCGCGAAGTATTGCTGCATTGTTTACAAGTATATCCAGGGTGGGACAGTTCCTGTAAATATACTCATACATTGCGCAGACTTCATCATATTTTCCGATATCTGCAATAAATGAATAACATTTGCCGCCTTCTGATTTTAAAATGTCCATAGTCTTTCCGGCATCATCAGGATTTATATCATTTACAAATACAGTTGCCCCCTGCTTTGCAAATTCTATAGCCATTGTCCTTCCAATGCCCCGGCCCGCGCCGGTTATAAGACAAACTCTATCACTTAGTTTCAAAATCTACCTCCAGATACCCTCTTAATAATTATTGCCATGCTTTCCCCGGAACCTATGCATAGGGATGCCAGGCCGTATCCGGTGCCCTGTTTTATCATTTCATGTAAAAGAGTCACTATTATCCTTGCCCCGCTTGCGCCGATAGGGTGCCCCAGGGCGACTGCGCCGCCATTTACATTTACAATCCCGGGGTCTATCTTTAAATCCTTCAAAACGCAAAGGCTCTGCGCTGCAAAAGCCTCATTATATTCAAAAAGCCCTATTTCATTTAACCCTACTTGCGCCATCTCACACGCTTTTTTTGTTGCCGGCACAGGAGCAACCCCAAAAAGCGCCGGCTCAAGTCCAGCTTCAGACACAGCGATTATTTCAGCCAGCGGTTCCAGGCCGTAAAAATTAAGCGCATTCTCTGAAGCAACCAGCAGCATTGCTGCGCCGTCATTTATTCCTGATGAATTTCCTGCAGTTATTGTGCCTTCCTTTGTAAATACTGGTTTTAATGATGAAAGTTTTTCGACTGTCGTATCCGCCCTGGGGCGCTCGTCTGCATCGAAAATAGCAGTTGTTTTCCTGTCCTTTATTTCAACAGGTACTGTCTCGTCTCCAAACTTTCCTGAATTTATTGCTTTCACTGCCTTTTCATTGCTTTCAAAAGCAAAGCTGTCCTGCTGCTCCCTGGTAATGCCGTAACTTTTCGCCAGGTCTTCTACAAGGTCTCCCATGTGCTTATTGTTAAATGGGCACCATAACCCGTCATAGATTATTCCGTCAGCAAGCTGTGCATCTCCCAGTTTTGCGCCCCATCTTGTGGACCTGGAGATATAGGGGCAATTTGTCATGCTTTCCATTCCCCCCGCAAGGTATATGTTGCCGCTACCTGCAAGGATATTCTTAAAAGCTACATCGATTGCTTTCATGCCCGAACCGCAGACCTTGTTAACAGTAAAACACGGCGTGTCATATGAAAGTCCAGCGCCCAGTGCGGCCTGGCGGGCGGGATTCTGGCCGATTCCTGCCTGGAGAACATTGCCTATTATTACTCCATCGAATTGCGCATTTATAATATTATTTTGCTTCATGATTTCAGTTATCAGCAAAGAAGCCAGCGCAGGGGCGCTAAAAGCTTTTAAAGAACCCCCGAAGTTTCCAATTGCAGTCCTGAGCGCAGATGCTATATATACTTTTTGCTGCATATTTTTTTCCTTTTTAATTAACGATTTTCATAAAAGCCCGGATTTTTCCGGATTATGGAAGCAGCTTGTATGCGCCTGCAATAGTGGGCCAGCCCTTGCAGAGCTTTAAGCCTTCAGCATAACTGCAGCCTGGAGTGCCTGCCTGTGTTGCAAGCAGCCTTGCCTCAGACTCCATCATCTCTACATATGAAACCCCAAAAGCATCCCTGCACCAGTCGCCCTGCTGGCTGTCATGGCATAAAAACATTTGCTTTTTTGTTTCATAAGTATCTGTTACATCAACATAGTATTCGGGGACAAAATTGATTATGCCAAGCGTGGTATAATAAAAAAGCGCCGGTACTTTTGAACATTGTTCATGCTCTGTCTCAATAAGTTTGACAACGCTTAATATCCTTGCAGTAAAAGCGAGGTAGCCGGAAATGTCATGGTCCTGGTTATAATCCTTATATGGTTCATGGGCGAACATAACGTCCGGCCTGGCAATCCTTATGGCGTCTATAAATTTTAGCCTTGACTCCCTGTTATCAAAAAGGAATTCATCTTCAAAACCAAGCCAGATAAGTTTTGCACCGATAAGGTCCGCTGCATTCTGGGCCTCTTTATGCCTGATTGCAGCGATTTCTTCTTTTGTATGCCTGTAAGAACCAATACAGCCATTTGTTGCAACAGCAATATATACTTCATGTCCCTGCTTTGCATATTTTGCCAGAGTCCCCCCGATCTGGAACTCCACGTCGTCAGGGTGTGCGCCAAAAGCTAAGACACGCATAACCGATACCTCCCTCAAAAAAATGAACAAAAATTAAAAATAAAAAAAATCTATGATAATTTATAATATAATCTATATTATCTTGAATGTGCTTATTTCATTTTGCTTATCACGTTATTGACTATTTCCCTTATAAGTTCCTGGCTGATTGCCCCGGTTGATGAAACACCTGCTGCCTGTATTGCTTTATTAGCTGAACCGAATGTTTCTATATCAAAATCTACAACCTCCAAAAATCCCCCGATTACAGCTTTAAAAAGTTCCGGTACATCAAAAGTGCCATGATAATCCGGTGTCCTTGCAAGATAATCAAAAGCTTTTTCCTTTCCAACACCGCACATTTCTGTATATATACATATTTTGGGGCATCCTTCTGCAATAAGTTTCTTAAGGTCTTCAGGCGAGATCCCTGTTCCGCCATGCAGTGTAAAGAAAAGGTCATTTTTGTGGCTTAAAGCATCCTTTATCTGCCTGAATCTGTCAAAATCCAGCTTTGGCACTCCTTTATAAAAGCCGTGGGCATTACCTATAGATACTGCAAATATATCAATATTTGTTGCCTCGACATATCTTTTTGCTTCCTCCGGATCAGTCATGACACTCTTAACTTCACCTGACGTGCTCCCGACTGCCCCGAGCTCCCCTTCACAGGCTACACCGCTTTTATGGCATAACTGGACCGCCTCGGCAGTCAAAGCTACATTTTCACCAAAAGGCATGACAGACCCGTCTATCATTACAGAGGTAAACCCTGCATCGATGCATCTCTTAAGAGTAGGGATATCCTTGCCATGACTCAAATGAAGACCTACAGGTATTGAAGCCTTGCCGCCGACTTCCCTCACTATTGCGCCAAGGTCCGCAAAACTCACATACTTTTCAAGCACCGCAGGTTCTGTTATGAGTACCGGGGCTCTTAATTTATCACTCAGGCGGATTATTGCTGCCGCCTGGTCGAGGCTCAAGACATTATATGCACCTACTCCATATTTTCTTGCCCTCGCATCCCTTAAAATATCAAGAGTGCTTACTACTGGCATTAAAATATTTCCTTTCTTTAAGTTTAAAAACAGCTTTATTAAAAATTAAAAACCTGTAATTACAGGGCAGGCACGCTTAAATAATTCGGATATTTACCAGCCCGAAAGTCTCCCTGGCAATCATCAATTCTTCATCGAGCCTGGCTACAAAAACCTTTACTTTGGAGCCATCGGTGTTTATAAGGCCTTCTCCAGGGATAGACCTGTTCTTATCATCATCCACCTTTATTCCCAGGTAATCCATTTCCCTGAGAATGAGGGCCCTTGCGCCGGGTGAATTCTCGCCAATGCCTCCGCCAAAAATAATTGCATCAATTCCATTCATCACTGCTGCATACATGCCTATATATTTTTTAATCCTGTAAATAAAAGAATTCATTGCCCTGATGCAGTCAGGGTCGCCTTCCCTGTAACCATTCTCCAGCTTCCTGAAATCACTGATTTTTTTGGACATGCCGAAAAAACCTGATTTTTTATTTATTAGGTCATCTGCCTGTCCGGGGGTTATATTCTCCTTTTTCATGATAAAGGGTATTATTGCAGGGTCTATATCCCCGCATCTTGTTGACATGATAAGCCCTTCAGTGGGCGTAAAACCCATCGAAGTGTCAATCGATTTGCCGTTATTGACTGCAGATATTGACGCCCCACCGCCAAGCATTATTGCCACTATTTTCAGGTCTTCCGGCGCAGCGTCAACGAATTCCGAAAGTCGCGTCATCATGCTGCTGTATGCAATACCGTGGAACCCATATTTTCTTATCCTGTATTTTTCGTAATATTCATATGGAAGACCATAAAGATAGGCATGTTCCGGAAGGTTTATGTGGAAAATATTATCAAAAATAGCAATGTGGGGAATGCTTGAAAATATTTCCATGCACACCTCTATGCCCAGCAGGTTCGGCGGATTGTGAAGCGGCGCCAGCTCAAGACTTTCATGTATGAGGTTTAATATATTTTCATTTATTATTGAGTGGGCGCTTATCTTATCTCCTACATTGACGACCCTGTGTCCAACAGCGCCGATATCACTTTTATCTTTTATTGCCCCGACTTCATCTGAAGAGAGCTTGCCGAGCACAAGTTCAAGTCCGGTCCTGTGGTTTGGTATGCTGTAAGCGACTTCCTTTTCAGAATAATTGCCTGATTTTAAAGAAAGTATTGAATTGCTTAGACCGATATTTTCAATCCTGCCTTCAGCAATCACGGATTCTTGCGGCATTTCGTATAATTTAAATTTAATAGATGTCGAACCGCAGTTAATAGTCAATAAATACATAATTCCCCTCTGTTTTTTTTACTTATATTTATTCATTTATTCATGATTTTAATCTCATTATTATTGCCTGAGTACTTTATCCAGTTCTTCATGAGGCCTGGGTATCACGTGAACTGCAAAAAGATCACCAACTCTCTTGGCAGCTGCAGCGCCTGCATCCACAGCTGCTTTGACAGCCGCGACTTCTCCTTCAACAACAACTGTCATATATCCGCCGCCGATTTTTTCTTTTCCAATAAGATGGACTTCGGCAGCTTTCAGCATCTGGTCAGCCGCTTCTATCATTGCAATTAATCCTTTTGTTTCTATTAATCCTATAGCTTTCTGCATAAAATAACCTCTCTGTCTTTTCTAAATTATTTTGCTTATTTGATTATCTTAAAACTGAAGACGTTACCGCCTGCTTTAAACCTGTTTTTAACCCATCCTCATTTTAATCTGTTTTATTACTTCTTCCGATATCCTGGCAATGATTTCGCTGGAAAGTACGGCGTTTGCACCATCAGCACTTGCCACAGCGCAGCCCTGGCATTCTATCCTCCTGCCGCCGCCTGGCGCAATGTCTTTTGCCATTTCTATAAACCTGCCCGGGTCATCAATTGCTTCAGGGTTTATAATAGCTTTTGGCATCTCTCCTTTAAGAAGGGCAAAAAAATCATCGCAGAGCATATCTGAATGCCTGTACACTACTTCCAGGCCTGCTCCGGCAATATGGGGGGTCACAACGATATTGTCCATTTTAAGGAAAGGGTCATCTATCCTTATCGGTTCCTGATGGAAGACATCAAGCGCAGCTCCTGCGACTTTACCGCTGTAGATAGCTTCCCTCATTGCCTTTTCATCGACGATAGACGCCCTGGCATTATTGATAATATATACTCCCTGCTTCATCAGGCTGAATTCTTTATCGCCTATCATTCCTTTATTCTTTTCAGTCCCCCTTGCATGTATAGAAACAACATCAGCGCGCATGCAAAGGTCTTCAAGGGATACTTTTTCGACCCTGAACTGCACAAAAGCTGAATCCCTCTGGTATGGATCATGCGCTATAACCTTCATTCCAAAAGATGCGGCCCTTTTTGCAACCTCCTGCCCGACTGTTCCAAACCCTACAAGTCCCAGGGTCTTGCCGCCAAGCTCTATGCCCTTCCTTGACTCCCATGGTCCTTCAATGCTCATATCCCATATTACATCCTTTTCGCTTCCATATGATTGAGCAGGCGCCGTAAACTTACCTGACCTCAGCTCCCTGTCGGTTTTGACAATCTGCCTTGCAAGCCCGATTATCTGGCCCATGGTGAAATCAGCAACCGGGATTGCTTCACGGCCAAGAGTATAGATTACCGGTATCTTCATTTTCGTTGCATAATCCACATCTATGTTTGCTCTTGGCCCGCCTCTTATCGAGCATATCACTTTAAGGTTTGTTCCCTTCAAAACTTTTTCAGGAACAGGTTCATAGCCTACAAAAAGGACATCAAATCCCTGGAGTCTTTCAATTAACTGCTCTTCCGTACAAATTTCATGGGTGGCCCCCCAGCAGCAGTAGCTTACATCATGGCCTGCATCTGTGAGCCTTTTTATTCCTTCTTCGCTGAAATCTGCGGTAATAAATATCTTCATTTGACTACTCCTCCGGAATTAAAATAACTTTTAAAGCTTTCTGGCTTTTTATAAGGTCAAATCCTTCTCTCCATTGTGAAAGAGGCAGCCTGTGGGTGATCATGGATTTTAAATCCAGGGCACCTTTTTCTGTAAGTTTTATAACATTTTTCCAGGAAATATAATCATAGCCAAAATGGCCTATTATGCTTATGCTCCTGTCAAGTATCGGGTCGAGTGAAAAATTAACAGGGTTTTCATCATACCCTATTTTAACAATCTGGCCGGTATTTCTTACAATATCAATTGCCTGTTTGAGGACAACAGATACGCCTGCGCAATCAACTACAAGCGCAACACCTTCTCCGCCTGTTATGTCCCTGGCTCCTGCAACGACATCTTCCCTGTCCGCCATGATTATATGGGTAGCTCCCAGCTTTTGGGCGATTTTAAACCTTTCTGTATCTTTGGAAAGCCCGATGGCTATTACATTTGCAGCACCGGCAGCTCTTCCAACCTGGATTGCAAACATGCCCATGGGGCCCACGCCAAAAACTGCAATGTCCTCGCCTGGAAGAAATCTTCCTTCCTGTACAACTGCCTTATATGAATTGCAGCATGGATCAAATATTGCAGCTTCTTCAAATGAGACTTTTTCCGGTATCATATAAAGCGGATGCGGCATTTTCTTTAGCACATCACCAGGTATTTTTACAAAAGTGGTAAATCCTCCATCCATTCCATAGCCTATACCCAGCCTTTCGGGACAGCTCAGGTAGTCAGAAGTTGAACACGCATAGCATTTGCCGCAAATATAGCCGGTATTTTCAGAAACCACCCTGTCTCCGATTTTCCAGTCTTTTACATTTGAACCGGCCTTTTCAATTACTCCCGAAAACTCATGCCCAAGTATTACAGGAGGGTTAAGCAGGTTCTCATGCCCTCCGGCATCAAATGCTATATCAGAGCCGCAAATACCTGCTGCTTTTACCCTTATAAGGATATCATCGTCACCAGTTTCCGGAACAGCAACATCGCGAAGTTCGGTTTCACCTTTCCCGTAGCCATACTTTACCAGAGCTTTCATTGTTTCATACCTCTTTTAAATTATAAATCTGTCTAATAATCTTTTTAATTTTGAATCCCTCTATTTTAAATCCCTCTAATAATATAAATTCTCTGCATATTATTAAAGCATTAAATCAATAAAATCCCGAAGATTTTTTATTTTATCTTCTTCTCCGGTTTACAAATATCTTAAAACAGTCTGGCCTTAAGTACTCGACAGAATAAGCCAGTGGACTGCCCATAATATCCACCGTTTTTTGCTTCAGCAAAAACAAAAGCCCGCCCGGGGTATAATCAAGTTTTTTTGAAAGGTCCTTTGTGCATTTATACGGCATAAGCTCCGCAAAACTGTTTTCTATCCTGATGCCGCAATCTTTTTCAATGAAATTATAAATCGATACATTTTCATCCTCGACTTTTAAAAATCCTGACACCAGGTGAGGAGCAAAATAGTCTATGGAATATACGACAGGTTTATCGTCTGCTGTCCTCACTCTCCTGCAAACCAGGACATCTGTTCCTTCATGGACCCCGAGATTCTTCGTGATTTCTGCATCTGATTTTACAAGGTTGCGCTGGAAAAAACTAACCCCGGGTTTGTACCCTGCAGCAATAATCATTTCTGTTATGCTTAAATTAATGTCAATTGTATCTTTAATATGTGTGGTGTCGCTGGATATGAACGTACCCTTGCCATGGATAGTATGGACTATGCCTTCACCTTTTAAGATTTTCAATGATTCCCTGAGTGTCAGCCTGCTGACTTTCAGGTGCTCTGTAAGGACAGTTTCCGGCGGAAGCTTGTCACCCATTGTAAGCTTTTTATCTTTTATGTATTTTATTATGCCTTCTCTGGCCTGTTTTACAGCTACCATTTTAAAAAATCCGTGTAACAGGTATTAACTTTTCTGCCCATTTGCTCCATTCCCTAAAAAAGATATCCGCCTGTTAAAAAAATTACTTAAATTAATCATATGATGACTTAATAAAGTGATATGATGATACTAGATTATTCTAAAAAAACCGGATTTTAATGTCAAG
>CAYGYY010000031.1:19985-25032 GCA_964354265.1 uncultured Actinomycetota bacterium | reverse complement strand
ATAATTATTCTTTTCGCCTCAATCTTGCCCTGGTCCTTAATGCTGTGCCTATTATTGCAAATACAAGGACCATCATCAGCAAAACAAGCGCTGTCCCCCATTGCTTGTCTTCGGGAGGATTCGTAACCTGTGTGGCAAGTGAGTACAGGTGGAAAGGCAGGGCCATAACCTGGCTGAAAATCGAATTAGGCAGATTTGGCTGTGAAAATGCTGCAACTGTAAAAATTATCGGCGCAGTTTCGCCTGCGGCCCTTCCTATCCCTATGACCGATCCTGTAATTATTCCCGGAAATGCTTGTGGCAATGTTACCTTAATGATAGTCTGCCATTTCGAAGCTCCGAGGGCAAATGATGCCTGTCTGTATGTATCTGGAACTGCTTTTAAAGCCTCCTCTGAAGCAGTTATAATTACCGGAAGGATAAGGAATGCCAGTGTAAGAGAACCTGCAAGAATGGACTTTCCAAACTGGAGCGATATTACAAAGAATGCGAGGCCGAACAAGCCGAAGACAACTGAAGGAACACCTGACATATTTACGATAGAAAGCCTTATTATACGGGTCAGCCTGTTTTTGTTTGCATATTCATTAAGATAAATTGCGGCAAATATACCTATTGGCAGGGAGATAAGCAGCGTGCCTATTATAAGGTAAAGGGTCCCGACTATTGCAGGAAATATTCCACCTTCACGCATGCCTGAACTTGGTTTCTGTGTCAGGAACTCCCAGGTTATTGCTCCTGCTCCTTTAACAATGAGATATATTATTATACCGAAAACAAATGCCACTACTACAAGAGTAATAATCATCAGAACAGAATAGAATAATTTCTGTATCATATTCTTGCGCCGCATTGTGATTGGTCTTTTGTTTTCAATTATTGCTGCCATTGGTTCACATTTTCCTTATCCTGTTTATAAAACTGTCTCCAATAAAGTTAATCGCAAAAGTTATAAGAAAGAGAATAAGCCCAATTGCAAACAATGCTGAATAATGAAGGCCGCCCTGCGCTGTCTCGCCCATTTCTGCAGCAATCGTTGCTGTAATTGTCCTTACAGGCTGCAAGAATGAAAATACTATCCTGGGGGAATTCCCAGTAAGCATAAGAACTGTCATTGTCTCACCGACTATCCTTCCAAGTCCCAGCATGACTGCTGCAAGCATTCCTGAAGAAGCGGTCGGGACAACTACTTTGTAAGTTGTTTCCCATTTTGTCGCACCCAGTGCAAGGGACGCATACCTGTATCTGTTGGGAACCGCATTTATCGCGTCTTCCGATATTGATATGATAGTCGGCAGGCTCATAAAAGCCAGCATGACTGCACCTGTCAGGGCAGTAAGCCCGATACTGAGGTTAAAAGTGTCTTTTATTATTGGAGCCACAACTTTAATTCCAATAAAACCAATTACAACTGATGGTATTGTCGCAAGCACTTCAATAATCGGTTTTAATATCTCCCTTATAGCCTTGGGCGCAAGCTCTCCAATATAAATGGCGCAGCCTATCCCTAGCGGCATTGCAATCAGGATGGAAGCAAATGTCGTCAGCAGAGTACCTACAAGAAGAGGTACAAACCCGAATTTATCACTTGTCGGTGACCACTTCTGGCCGCCAAAAAAGGATGACACAGGATAGCTTGAAAAAAACCTTATGGAATTATATATCAATAAGGCCAGTATGACACCGAGTATTATTATTGAAAGGATGCCGTTTAAAAAAATAAAATTTTTTATAAGGAAAACTTTAAATTTTTTAAACCTGCTGCTTCTTTTCATTTTGGTGACAACCGGCATTTTATTACAAAGCCTTTCAATCTAATTTACCGGGACAAAACCTGCTTCAATCCCTATTTCCTGGCCCCTTTGGCTATATATAAAATCAAGATATGCATTTGCCAGGTCGCTTAAATTTTCCATGTTGGCATAAATATAGAGTCCTCTTGATAGAGGGTAGCTATTATCTTTAACAGTTTCTGCAGTCGGGAACACTGCTGGCAGGTCCGGGTATTTGGCGACTCCTAAGGATTTGATATTGTCTCCGGCAACAGAAAGGTAGCCCAACCCTATATAACCGATTGCATCATCATTATCTCCTATTACGTTAACCACCTCTGCAGTTGACTGCAAAAGCAGGCACTTGTCGGTATACTCATATGGGCTATTCTTATCCCCAAGCTTTACAACCTCCTGGAGGAAATACTCGCCTGTTCCGGATGTCGAATCTCTTGCAGCTGCGACTATTTGCTTATCGTCCCCTCCGACCTCTTTCCAGTTTGTAATTTCACCCCTGAATATCCTTGAAAGCTGTTCAATCGTGATTTTCCCTATTTTTACATTATTGCTTACAACTATTGCAATCCCATCCAATAGCACCGTATATTCCCTGATATCCATTCCCTTGTCCATGGCCAGTTGCGTCTCCTTACCCTGGATTTCCCTGGAGGAATTTGCAAGATCTGTAGTTTCGTTAATTAAGGAATTTATGCCTTCGCCGGAACCCCCGCCATTAATTGTCAGTTCAGCGCCATTTTCAGCCATGAATTCTTCTGCCCACATGTTTGTAACTTCAAGCATGGTTGTAGAGCCTGTTATTACAAGTACATTACCGTCAAATTCCTTGTTGCCGGAATTTGTATTATTTTCGGGTTCGGAGCTGCAAGATGATAAGATGCCGGTAGTAAGCAAAAAAACAATCAGGGCAACAAAACAAGCCAGAAAACCTGGCTTGTTAAATTTAATTTTATCTAATAAAAACATGGTTTTCTCATCCATGACTAAATGATACTACAGTTCTATAATCTATATACATTTATTTTATATTCATATATGTCCAGGTTAATAAGCTAATTTGCCAACTGCCGGACCATTTTGCCGGAACCATAAAATTATACAGTTATCCGCAGATAAAGATGTTAAAAAAATATTAAATTTTTTCTCTTTATCATTAAATACTGCTTACAAGTTTATAACCTATGCCATGGACTGTTTTTATATACTTTTTACCGAAATCCTTATCTGCCATTTTCTCCCTTATCCTCCTTATGTGTACATCCAGAGTCCTGGTATCGCCATAATAGTCATCCCCCCAGACAAGCCTTATAAGATCATTCCTTGAAACAAGATGGTCGACATTCTTTACAAGCAGGCTTAATGTCCTGAATTCCTTGGGATTTAAATGAATTTTCTTGCCCTCCACTGTCACTTCATGCTTTGCCTGGTCAATATACATATTGATGCCATCAAATGTATAGTCATTTTTTAGGGGTCTTTCATCAATATCTTTAAGAGTCGACTCGGATCTTCTCAAGATGTTTTTAACTCTTGCCAGGAATTCACGTAATCCGAAGGGCTTCACCATATAATCCTCAGCTCCAAGCTCCAGACCAAGTACTTTATCCAGTTCTTCACCCTTTGCGCTCAATATAAGGACAGGGACACTGCTGGATGATTTGACCTGCCTGCAAATATCATATCCATCCATATCAGGCAGCATGAGGTCAAGTATGACAAGGTCGGGTTTATCTGTATTGAAGTGATTTAAAAAATCCTTGCCTGTAGAAAAGCCCCTTACTTTATAACCATTTTTTTCAAGGTTATAATTTATTATCTCAAGAATATTTTCTTCATCATCAACAGTAAAAATTGTCTTAACCATTTTTTTTGTTTCCGATATTTATTTTTATATTGTTATTTTTGAAAAGTCATCACAAATCTTGTCCGGATGCCGGGCTGGCTTGAAGCTTCAATCGTTCCTCCATGCAATTCCACTATGTGTTTGACAATTGATAAACCCAGTCCGGAACCGGTTTTTAAATAACTATACCCGCTCCTGCTCTTGTAAAATCTCTGGAATATAAACGGCAGGTCCGAGCTGTCTATGCCTTGACCGTTATCTTCAAAACCCAGCACGATTCCGGAATTATTTTCTTCCAGTATGACTTTGAGTATAGTTCCGCTTCCTCCATGGAAAATAGCATTCTCCACAAGGTTCCTTACAATTTGTGAAAAAAGAGCTTCTTCTGTCTGCAGTAATACTGGGTCTCTACTGAAAATAAACTCAATTTTAACATTATTTTTTTCAGCAAGGAATGAAAGGGAATCGATGCATTCCCTTATTATTTCAACAATATTATATTCCTGTTTAAAAAGGACATTCCTTCTATGTTCTATGTTTGAAAGGTTCAGGACATCTTCTATCAGAATATTAAGGCGTTCTACTTCCCCAAGAGTCTTTGACAGGTATTTAATTGTTATTTCACTGTCCGGGAGACTACCCTCAGGGCGTCTGTTTTCCAACAGTGTCTCAACATAACCTTTAATAGATGTAAGCGGCGTACGCATTTCGTGGGAGACATTAGCAACAAATTGACTTCTCAGCCTGGAAAATTCAACCTCCTGGGTTGTATTATTGAAAATCAGCATTACATAATAGTTTTCAAGATTCAGAGGTATGGCATCAACGCTTAAAGAGATTTCTTCATCACCATAGAAAATAATATCTTTCCTAATTGCTTTATCTCCAGATAAAGATTCTTCAATAAGCTCCTCCAGGTTCCGGTTATTGAATATGAATATGGTCTTTTCACCGGCAAGCTTTGCACGGTCAAGGTAAAAAAGATTGCTGATACTGTTGTTTATCTTTATGGCTCTTAAGCTGTTGTCCAGCAGTACTATTCCATGCTGCATACTGTCAATAACTATATCCAGGAGCTTGCGGTATTCTCTTTCTACTGATTCAAGAAGCAGTTTTTTTTCATCCAGATTTGAATTCTTATTCTCAAGTTCTTTTATTCTTGCATGAAATTTGTTGCGTATTAAAATGAGGAGGATAAGAACAATTATAAAAAAGGTGAGAAAAATAATAGTTGATATCAGGAAATAATTCATAACATGATATATTTTAACAGTATATATTTATATATATCAAATCAAGTGGTGGCGAGACGCAGAATCGAACTGCGGACACGTGGATTTTCAGTCCACTGCTCTACCAACTGAGCTATCTCGCCGGGGTCATGACACTGCCATGTTTTACAGCAACTCACACA
>CAYGYY010000031.1:0-19885 GCA_964354265.1 uncultured Actinomycetota bacterium | reverse complement strand
TATCCCTGCAAAAAATTTTTGCCTTAAATTAAAATGGCGGAGCTGACGGGATTCGGTCTTTCGTCTCACCTGCTGGTTCGCTGCAGAGCCGCGGACTCGCTAACCTTCGTTAGCTCCGTCCTTTCGAATCCCTTAAAACATGACACTGCCATGTTTTACAGCAACTCACACATATCCCTGCAAAAAATTTTTGCCTTAAATTAAAATGGCGGAGCTGACGGGATTCGAACCCGCGACCTCGTGCGTGACAGGCACGTGTCCTAAACCGCTAGACGACAGCTCCACAAAACGAAAATCCAGGTAAACAGTCACCGATTACTTTAAAGACCCTACCTGCTCTGCCCATAGGATCCTCCAGACATTTTCGGGTTGCTTAGCCAGGCAACAAAAATCAAAAATAAATGGTGGGCGATGTAGGGCTTGAACCTACGACCTCCTGCTTGTAAGGCAGATGCTCTCCCAACTGAGCTAATCGCCCCAACCTGGTAGCCCGTAGGAGAATCGAACTCCTGCTGGCAGATTGAAAATCTGCTGTCCTAACCCCTAGACGAACGGGCCATAAAACAAAAAATAAAACCCAAAAACTAAAACTGCAAAAAAATATATATAAATATCTATAAGATAACAGAATCCCTGGTGAGCCGTGAAGGAGTCGAACCTTCGACACCCGGATTAAAAGTCCGGTGCTCTACCTGCTGAGCTAACGGCCCTTAAATGCCGACTTCTTCGGCATGCAAACGTGAATTTTACTATAGTAAATATTCGATGTCAACATCATGCATATATCATGCATATATCATCATAACTGCATAGTTTTTACTGCTTTTCAGTATGAATTGCCGGATTTTAAATCGTAATTAGATATTAAAAACTACAGATAACTGCAGTAAATGCTGCCGGAAAAAATACGAAGCTATTTTTGTCTTATTATTATTCTTCGTCTTCTTTTTCCCTGGTTCTATCTATAAATTCTTCTGCCTTTACCCTGGCCTCCACTACTGCAAATTTGCTCCTGTCCACAATTTCTATAAACTTCTCGGAAAGCATTTTCCTGAATTTCCTTCCGGATTGTGGAGCAAAAAGCAAGCCAAGCATAAAACCTGAAAAACCGGCCAGCATGCTTGCCATAAAAACATTTCTGAAGATTCTGGATGAATTATTATTTTTATTTCCCATATTAAAACATTATAATTTTATAAAAATCAATGCGCAAGATATTTTATGACTTCAGCCCATCCCCTGTTCATTATCTGGCTGGTCACATATATATTCTCGTATTGCTTTACTGTTTCAAGTATTTCCGGATCCCTTTCAATTGCATCCCTCATCAGGAAAAAGGCATGAACTTCTTTAGCCATTTTAAGGTCTTCAAGGGAATCTCCCAGGCCTATGCAATTTTTCAACTTAAAGCCCCTTATTTTCCTGTCCATTTTTATAGCAAGTGATTTATCTACTCCTTTTGGAATAAGGTTATATATCCTCAGATGACTGACATTAAGATCAAGCCTGGCCAGTTTTGTAAAACCGTTATCAGCAAGGACCAAGCCTTCATAACCATTTTCACTTAAGACCCTGTTTGCTTTTTTAAGATCTACATCACCCATGAATAGTGCATTATATGTCCTTGGCATGCTCCACTCAACATTGCTGTCGATTCTTCTCGGAAACGCATTTTTTAACAACCCGATAATCCTTATAAGATCCTTGCCACCCCTGGTAATTTCATAATTGTATTTTGTTTTATCGAAGGTTATATAGACGTTTTCCCCCAGGTTGTGAACCAGTTCGCAACCCAGCTCTACAATATAATTTTTAACTCCTATAAGCATGGCATTGTACCGAAGTTGCGACTTACTCCGCCCTGAAACAAGCACAATATCCCAGTCCCTGCGGTTTATTTCTTCAAAAAGCTTTAAACAGCCCAGAAAAAATCCCCCATTTACATCTCTTATCATGCAGCCTTCATCGTTTAAAAGGGTGCCATCCATATCAGTATAAATTACTTTTAAATCTGCAAGTTCTTTTTTTAATTTATACTTGTGGTCTTTAAACCATTTTATACCTTCTAGTGAACTCTTATTTCCCTTACTTAATCTTCTTGTCATATTCCTGTTCCTGAATCTATTCTAAGCTGCAGACTGCTTTGTATTTAATATTTAAGAGCGTTGGATTTAAGCTATAATATTTTAACAGTGTTTATAATTTAAAATAATACCACAATAATTTTAGTATGGCTTCCCTATCAACTAAAAATATATAGAGGCTGCTAAACCTCAGCCTCTATATATTGTACTTATCTATTATACTTATGGGCCACTCTGTTTGTTTTCAATGTGGCTCTTATTTGTACTTATCTTACCTTATTTTATTGAAACAAAACCTGTGTCTTCACCGATTGCCTGTCCTTCATCACTCAGCATGAAATCAACAAATGCTTCCGCTATGTCTGAATACCTGTTGCCATCTGCATATACAAAAAGGTCTCTTGCAATAGGATAACTTTTATCCTTGACTGTAGCAACTGCAGGCATTATAGCTTCAGTACCGTCTTCTGAAATTACTCCAACCGTATTTGTTTTTTCACTGACACCTGCAAGAAAACCAAGCCCTACAAATCCTATGCAATTCTCATTATCTGCAACCTGGGTTGCTACATCAGCATTTGACTGGAGTCTTAATACCATATCCCCGTAATCATTATCTTCCATTGTCTTATTGAGCTGTACCACTCTTTCAAGGAAATACTCGCCTGTGCCTGAAGCAGAATCCCTCCCTGCTGCGACTATTTCAGCATCAGGACCGCCGACTTCTTTCCAGTTTGTAATCTTACCAGTATAAATATCGGAAAGCTGGTTGATTGAGAGCTCAGCAATTTCTATATTTTTGCTTGTCACAATTGCAATACCGTCAAACAGGACCATGAATTCCTTGACATCTAATCCGGCATTTTTTGCTTCCTCAGTTTCTTCATCTTTTATCTTCCTTGATGAATTCCCAAGGTCATTGGTACCGTTTATCATATCAGCAATGCCTACACCGGAACCTCCGCCGTTTACAGTTATTTCGCCTCCGTATTTTGTCATGAATGCGTCTGCCCATGCCTCAGACACTTCAAGAAGAGTAGTGGAACCTGAGATTATAAGGGATTTTCCTTCAAATTCCATTGTTGCCTCTGTTGCCTGAGCAGCTTCTTCAGTTGCCGGCGCTGTAGTTTCTGCTGTGGTTACCTCTGTTACCTGAGCAGCTTCTTCAGTTGCTGGTGCTGTAGTTTCTGCTGTTGCAGCACTGCATGCTGAAAGTAAAAGCGAAACCAGCAAAACTCCGGCCATGGTCATTATTGCTAATAACCATATTTTTGATCTTCTTCCAAACATTTTTATTGCTCCTTTTCATTGCTTAACCGGCTTATTTTTAAAATTTTGTAAAAACCGGTTATTTTTTTAATATTTCTTCTATAAAAAATCTACTTAAAAAAAACATCCGGGTTATTGTATCAGTAAAAAATAGCCTTTATGTTAAAAAGAAGTGAAATAAATGTTAAAAAAATATTAAAATAATTTAGGCCATGCAGGGGATTTTTAGAGCTATTAGCAATTTAATAAAAATTTAATAATTATTTAAAATATTTTTAACATACTATTTCTAATATCATTTAAGATAAGTAATAAAATGTAGCAATCCTTCTTAGTAATAACACAGCTTTCAATCTCAGCAAAAATATGCAAAGTAAACCGCCTATTCCATCATTATTTAAAAAAAGGAATAGAATGAGTAAAAATATAGAAGTTATAGAAAAGCATATGAAAAATATCATTTTTTCAGAAGAATATGTTGAGCTGCTAAGAAAGCTGGGGTTCAGCCAGGTCTTCATTTTAAAAGAGCAGGTAAGAAAACAGAAAGAATGTATTGATTTCCTGATAGGTAAGATTGCCGAGAATAAAACCAGCAGGGATTTTTTACTGCAGAATAAAATAGCGTCTTAGTATATTTACAGAAGTTGCAGCAGATTAAGGCCCTTCATAGGCTCAGTGAAGCTCAGTATAAAACTGGATGTAATTCATGACATCTGTCTTTGTAAGCATCCCCTTAATCCTGTTGCCGGACATTATTACCAGGTGTCCCAGGTTAAATTTTGTCATCTGTTTTATTGCGTCGGAAATTTCCATTTCTTCAGGGATAATCTCATTTTCAGTAAGGGATTTGACAACCTGCCCTATAGTAATTGAATGCCACTGTTCCCTTGGAAATGCCTTTATGTCATGGATGGATATAACTCCAACCGCCTTTTGGGAATGTATGTTTGTTATAACGGGAAACCTGGAAAACCTGTATTTCATGAAATAATCATCCACCAGCCCCTGCAGGCTTACTTCCCGGACGACTGTTACAAGGTCTTCATTCATCACATCTTTTACTTTGACGCCTTTGACTGATACCTCAAACACAAGCTGCCTGTAGCTCATATATGCTGCAGATTGCAGGAACCAGCCTATCAGGGCAAACCATACGCCATTTAAAAAATTCCCGGTAAAAATAAAAACTATGCCTATTGCAATAAATACAAATCCAAAAACCCTTCCGGTTGTTGAAGCAATTAAAGTCGAGCGTTTTAGATTGCCAGTGACTTTCCAGATAATCGACCTGAGTACCCTTCCGCCATCAAGAGGATACCCGGGCAGCAGGTTAAAAATCCCTAATATGACATTTATCCGCGCAAGATAAGCAGCCGGCTCACCCACAGGCGCAAAATCTCTAGTAAAGAACCATACTATCCCGAATATTGCTGCGAGAATAAAGCTTGCAATGGGACCGGCTATCGCCATTATAAATTCTGAAAAAGGCGTATCCGGTTCTTTTTCAATTTCTGCCATACCGCCAAATATCCAGAGAGATATCCTGCTGACTCCAATCCCCCTGCTCTTAGCAATCAATGAGTGGCTTAATTCGTGGGCAAGCACACAAAAGAAGAATAGCAATACCGTAACTACTGTAATTATTGCAAGGAATCCAGGATTCAAATCAGGCAGCAACTCAGGAAAGTAAGAAAAACCAAAATAATAAGCAAGGATTGCAAAAATAATAAACCAGCTGTAGTCTATCCTTATTTCAATCCCTGCAATCTTAAATAACTTAAATGACGACCTAAACATTGTTGTTCCCCTTTTATTATAAAAGCCGCATTTATACTAAAGGCTATAATATCAGGTTGGGTAAATAATATTCAGCAGATATATTATATAATATTTTTAAAACTATTTAGTCACTGTTTGGGGAAAAACAACATAAGGAATTAAAAAATGAGATTTATTGCCGATATCATGGTGGGTAAGCTTGCAAGATACCTTCGAATGGCCGGGGTAAATGTACTATACAGTAATGATTACAGTGATGAAGAGATACTGGAAACTGCAAAAAAGGAAGAGAGGATAATCCTGACCAGGGATGCCCTTATGCTGCAGAGGAAAGATTGTAAAAATAATATAATCAGGTCATTGTATATAAAAAGCAGCAGGCTTAAAGACCAGTTAAAGCAGGTGGAAAGCGAACTTGGCATAAAACTTGAACCAAATCTTATACGATGTATTGAATGCAATTCCCTACTTGAAAATGTGCAAAAGGATAAGATTAAAAACAAAGTGCCCCACTATGTATTTATGACGCATGAAGTTTTCCTTTTCTGTTCCAGGTGCAATAAATATTATTGGAGGGGTACCCACTATAACAATATTTATAAAGCTTTTCAGAGTGTCTCATCGATAGATCTTGAACCTGGAAATGGAGTGAAATAAAAAACTCAAGAATAATAAGATATATTATATGGTTTTGCAGAAAAACATGAGTCCCTGCAATAATTGACTAAGGGTAAAAGCTGTGATATAAAAATTATAAATAACAATATATAGTGATACTAACCAGTAGGTGTCATGGTCTAATATTAAAATTTATTAATTGTTATAATAAAAAATGAGATTTTTAAAGTTCACCGGCTATGGAATCTTAAATATTTTTTATAATCTGCCAAGATTTGTTATTATCACTTCCTACCGGATGACTTTAAGGATAAAGATTTTTAACTCAAAAAAAATCCCCAAAGACCATTCTGCGATATTTGCAATCAATCATACGACTGGGGCTGACCCATTAATCGTATTGGGCGCCCTTAAAAAGAAAATATATTTTGTTGCCGACAGTGAAAGATTCAGCAACAGATTTACTTCCTTTTTTATGAGGAAATGCACCAACAGTACGCCTATTTTTAAACAGGAATTCCTGAAGAATATCAGAAGCTTTAAGGAATTATTCAAGATTGCCAAAGGCAAAAGAATATTTTTTGGCATATTCCCGGAAGGCGAACTTTTTAAAAACGGGGAATTAGGGAAGTTTAAAGACGGCGCTGCATATTTAAGCTATAAAACAAAACTGCCAATAATTCCTGTATACCTGCACAATCTCCATAATGGGCCCAGCAAGGATACATGGTTTGGCAGGCATCCTGTTTTTGAAGGAATTTCAGCACTTGCGCTAAATACCTTTAGAAGAGTCCAGATCTTTATAGGTGACCCCATAGACCCGATGGCTGAAAATATAATGGAAGACCTGAGGGAAATGACTGACAGTAAAGAATATAAAAAAATCATCGATAAGATCACTGCTGTTCTTGAAGAAGAATTTAATGAACTGAAAGAAGAAGCGGATAACCTTATTCCGGTAGAACCTGGAAAGGTTTCAGGAAAGGACCTTTCAGAACCTTCAAACAGCCTGTATCATGACCTCTTAGATGGGGATAGTTATGAAGCTGGTTCGTTTGATGATTTTGACGGTGATGATTATGCACACAATGCAGGTAATGTAAAATAAAAAAACTATCACCTGCCTAAACAGATATATCGGACCTGGGGTTTTCCTTATAGCTTTTTGCAAATTCCGACAGCTTGTTTTTCTGTTCATCACTCAGCCCTGAAGGAACTACAACCCTGACTTTCACATAAAGGTCTCCTGAATCTGTGCTTTTTAGTTTAGGCATGCCCTTCCCTTTAAGGCGCAATGTCTTGCCGGCCTGGGTGTTTGCTGGAAGTTTCATTGATACAGTACCGGCAAAAGTCGGGATATCGATTTTAGCGCCAAAAATCGCCTCAGTTATTGTAACAGGCAGTTCGCAATACAGGTCCTCGCCCTTCATAGTGTAGAAATGGTGAGATATCAGGTGAACTGCCAGGTAAAGGTCCCCTGCTTCTCCGCCTCTTGGCCCGGCTCCGCCCTCGCCTTTTACCCTTATCTTTCCCCCATCTTTTATACCTTTTGGCACTTTTACATTGACTGTCCGTAAATTGCCTTCTTTTTGCAGGCTAATAGTCCTCTGGGTCCCAAAGTATGCTTCCCTTAATGTTATGTTCAAATCATACTGGTAATCCTGCCCCTTCTGGACTGTGGAGTTTCTCCAGAAATTCCTTCGCTGCTGCTGGCTGCTTCCACCTTCCTGAGTCCTTTGTGTTTTCTGGCCAGTTCCGCCAAAATTAGTAAAAACCGTTGAATACCTCTCATCTGAACCGCGTCCAAAAAACATCTCGAAGAAATCTGAAAATCCACTGCCAAGGTCCTGGAAACCAAAATCGCTGCCGCTGAAGTCATAAGTATAGCCATGCTGGCCCTGTGCGCCTGGCGAACCCTGCCATCCCTGCTGGCCTCCTGCTCTTGAAAACTGTTTCCAGTTTGAACCCAGCTGGTCATACCTTGACCGTTTCTCCGGGTCCTTTAATACTTCATATGCTTCGCCGATCTCCTTAAACTTATCCTCAGCCTGTTTGTTGCCTGGATTTGCGTCAGGGTGGTATTGCCTTGCAAGCTTTCTGTAAGCTTTTTTAATATCATCCTGCGCGGCAGTTTTTGAAACTCCCAGTACTTTGTAATAATCCTTATAGTCCATTTATTCCACCTGCTGTAATGCTATAAAATAATCATACAATTTGCCCACAGCTAATTAAAACTATGGGCAAATTATCTACTTTTTTATAAGAAGATAAAGATTTTGTCAGTATTAAAATCATTCACCTTCTTTTTTAATGATTTCAACCTTTTTAGGTTTTTTTACTTCTGCCTTTGGGATGATGATCTCAAGAACACCATCATAATAGCCAGCTTTTACTTCGTCTGCCTTTATCGGTACACCGACATCGAAGGACCTGTAGAACGAGCCGAAACTTCTTTCAACGCGGATGTAGTCCTTGTCTTTCTCCTCTTTTTCAAACTTTCTTTCGCCCTTGATGATAAGCTGGTCGTCATCTATAGATACATCAATGTCTTCCATCTTTATCCCGGGCAGGTCAGCTCTGACGATTACTTCTTTTTCGGTCTCCTTGATATCAACATCAGGAGCCCATATCGCTGACTTTCTCTCTGTTTTATCCCTTACTGGAAACTCCCCAAACCATCTTCCTATCTCGTCCCTGGTCTGAACAAGTTCCCTGAACGGGTCCCATCTTACTATTGGCATATTTATTCCCCCTTTCAAATTTTCTCTGTATGTATCTCTATTGTTATTTATGGCTTTTTCTTATGCCGTTAGCAAACCTGCTATAAAATACACGACTGTTATTTTTCATCCTTTGCTTCAAATTCAGCATCGATGACATCCTCATTGCTGCCGCCAGCTTCACCGGCACCAGGCTGCGGCCCTGCCTGCTGGTTAGAGCCTTCGCCTGCTCCGCTGTCACCAGGCCCTGCCCCGGCGCCCCCGGGACCTGCGCCTGAGCCTGCTCCAGCCTGAGCGTACATCTTCTGTGATAGCTCATCCTGTAATTTCTGGAGCTCTTCAACTTCCTTATTTATCGCGTCAGCATTATCAGACTCTAAAGCCTTCCTTAAATTCGATATCTGGCCTTCTATATTTGATTTCAGGTCTGCAGGAGCTTTATCCCCAATATCTTTGAGGAATTTTTCTGCAGAGTAAATAAGGCTGTCCCCTTTATTTCTTGCTTCAGCCAGAGCCCTCTTCTTTTTATCATCATCAGAATGAGACTTTGCCTCATCTACCATCCTGTTAATCTCTGAGTCGGAAAGATGAGAGGTCGCAGTTATTGTAATCTTCTGCTCCTTGCCTGTTGCCATATCTTTTGCGCTGACATTTACAATACCATTTGCATCAATATCAAAGGTGACCTCTATCTGCGGTATTCCCCTGGGTGCGGGTGGTATGCCATCAAGCCTGAACCTTCCGATTGTCTTGTTATCAACAGCCATGTCCCTTTCACCCTGGAGCACATGAATGTCAACACTGGTCTGGTTGTCTGCAGCAGTTGTGAAAATCTCACTTTTCTTTGTCGGTATTGTCGTATTTCTTTCAATCAACTTTGTATCTACTCCACCAAGTGTTTCAATGCCAAGTGAAAGAGGCGTAACATCAAGAAGAACTATATCCTTGACATCCCCCATCAATACGCCTGCCTGTATTGCTGCGCCGATTGCCACAACTTCATCCGGGTTAACACTCTTATTTGGATCTTTTGAGGTGACGCTCTTTACAAGCTCCTGGATCACAGGCATTCTAGTAGCCCCACCAACAAGGATCACTTCATCTATTTCAGATATCTTAAACCCTGAATCTTTTAACGCTTTTTCCATGGGTCCTTTGCATCGATCAGTAAGATCTGCTGTAAGCTGCTCGAATTTTGCGCGTGTCAGCTTTGATTCAAGATGCTTTGGACCGTTAGCATCAGCTGTAACAAATGGGAGGCTTATATTTGTCTCTGTAACGCTTGAGAGTTCTACCTTGGCCTTTTCTGAAGCTTCAATCAGTCGCTGCAAAGCTTGCCTGTCCTGGCGCAGATCTATTCCCTGCTCTCTTTTGAATTCATCTGCTACATAATTCATTATCCTGTTATCGTAGTCATCGCCGCCCAGGTGCATGTCTCCGTGGCTCGATTTGACTTCAAAAACACCTTCCCCTACTTCAAGTATCGATACGTCGAAAGTACCGCCGCCAAGGTCAAATACCAGTATTTTTTCTTCTTTTTTCTTATCAAGCCCATATGCAAGCGATGCAGATGTGGGTTCGTTTATGATTCTGAGGACATTAAGTCCTGCTATCTTGCCTGCATTTTTTGTTGCCTGCCTCTGTGCATCGTTAAAATATGCAGGGACGGTTATTACTGCATCAGTTACCTGAGTGCCCAGGTATGCTTCTGCATCAGATTTTAATTTCTGCAGTATCATTGCAGAAACTTCTTCAGGAGTATAATTCCTGTCAGACAGCTTCACTTCAGCCAGGCTGTTGTTGCCTTCAAGTACCTGGTATGAAACAATCTTTCTTTCGCTTTCAACTTCATTATACTTTCTTCCAATAAATCTCTTTATCGAGTAAATAGTATTTTCAGGATTTAAAGCTGCCTGCCTTTTTGCCAACTGGCCGACAAGTCTCTCACCCTTTTTTGTTATTGCAACAACTGAAGGGGTTGTCCTTCCACCTTCTGTATTTGTAATAACAACAGGTTTACCACCTTCCATGACTGCAATGCAGGAGTTTGTGGTTCCCAAATCAATTCCAACTGCTTTTCCCATTTAAATCTACCCTTTCTTACTTTTTAATATTTTTTACTATTGTTTGTTTTCTCTTTTTAAATTAATATCAAATAATCTTATCTGTCATTTTTTAGACGTTTCAAGTTATTCTATGCCCTTTAAAAGATGTCATCCATCCTCATAAGATAATTCTTAAAGCTGTTTACCACATCCTGGGGACATCGCGTAAGTATGACGCCATCCCTCCGCCTTATAAGTACTATTATTGAACGCAGGTTCATTCCCTGGTCGTACATCAGCTCACGCACATATTCCAACCAGCTTATGTCTTCCCTGGAATAATATCTTTTCCTTCCGCGTCTCATGGGTATAACAAGGTTGAACCTCTCATAATAGTAAAGAGTACGGCTGTTTACTCCCAGGAATTCAGCTACAAGCTCAATTGGATAACTTTTATCACTTTCATTAAACAATAAATCCCTCCAACATCTTCATTTGAATAGATTTTAAAATAAAAAAATTGAGATGTCAAGAAATTTACAAACATTTTATAAATTTAAATACAATAACTTTTTCACTTTAAGTGAAAAAGCATTTTACTTCTTATCGATTATTATCTTCACAGAAATTAATTCAATGACTTGCTGATGGAATATGATTAATATTGAACTTCTGTACTGGATTAGTACTATGGGTCAAAATGTTTTAGGATTTGCAGCAATCCTTGCCGCATAGTTGAAGCCATAAAAATAACTTCGCCAGGACTTTGGGCTGGAACCAAAAGAATTTTCCGAAAAAAAATAATCCACCAGCGCTTCCCTTAAACGGGTAAGTTCCCGAAGCCTTGCAAACCCTTTTGTAACAGCAATAGTAAAATCCAGCAGCTCAAGCGCTCTATGGAATGCAAGCACCGAATACTGCTCATTACCTTTACCCTTCCAATTAAGAGCCCTCTCGACTTCACTCCCGACATTCGCCAACTGTTCTGCCAGGCTAAGATTTTTCCACCGATCCTGCAGTTCCCTGTGCTGTATGTTCATTCTTTTACCAGCTTATCTACTATTTCAATTATTTTTTTACGTATAAGCTCATCGTCAACACTTCTTGTCATGTTCCCCTGCCATGGCTTCAGATTAATCATCGAGTCAAATTCTATCCGTTCTTCTGCAGAGAGTCCCGGGTAAATATTGATCCCCCACAGATCATCCTGTCTGGACCCTCCGTCCAGAAGCAATGCTTCCTCATCAGCATGCAATTCACCATCGATTGCCATCAGTTCTTTGTCCGTATCAACAACTGCCTTGACAAGGTTGCCAAATCCAGCAACCATCATTTCTTTTAATTCTGTTAATAAAATCTGTTGTTTTATTATTTTCATTTCAGCCTGAATATAAGCCAGTTACCACATTACTTGCGCACTGTTCCGATTAATGACCTGAAAGCTTTGCAAAGTCTTCTTTTAAAGCCCTGTAAAGTGATTTGTATATTTCATATGTTTTCCTGTAGATATCAGAATTTGCAGCAACAGGGCTCACTTCATCAGCTTTTTTTATGACCCTGTCTGTTGCATCCTGCACGCTCTTATAAATCCCGCAACCTACTCCAGCAAGAAGAGCTCCTCCGTAAGAGGGGCCTTCCTCAACATTTAACGTCACGATATTCGTATTGAATACATCGGCCATTATCTGCTTCCATAACCTGCTTGACGCTCCTCCCCCAAAAAGCACTACCTCATCAGAATTTACCCCTGCCTGGCGCATTATCGAGAGACAGTCAAGCTGGCTGAAAGCTACTCCTTCAAGGATGGACCTAATGAAATGGTCCTGTCCATGGACATATGATATGCCAAAAAATACGCCTCTGGCAAACGGGTCTGCATGCGGGGTCCTTTCCCCTGTCAGGTAGGGAAGGAAAATCAGGCCATCTGAACCGGGTTTTATCCTCTCAGCCTGGAGGTCAAGAAGCTTGTAGCTTTTCTTATCAGGATATTCCTGCCTTATGCTGGCGCTCGGACCAAAATTGTCTCCATACCACTTAAGCGAGCCTGCGGCAGAAAGAGTGACTCCCATCAGGTGCCATTTGCCCGGAACAGCATGGCAGAATGAATGAAGCCTGCCCTGGCTATCATAAGCAGGGGTTTCACTATAAGAAAAGACAACTCCCGATGTTCCCAGGTAATCTGAAATAAGGCCGGGTTTTACTATCCCTGAACCAACAGCGCCGCCAGCCTGGTCCCCTGCGCCGCCAACAATCGGTGTGCCTTCGACAAGCCCTGTAAGTTTAGCAGCCTCCGTATTGACCCTCGCAGTAATTTCTGTCGACTCAAAAACATCAGGGAGGAAATCCCTGTTTATTTTAAGACCGTCAAGTATTTCATTTGACCAGTTCCTTTTTGCGATGTCCATCAGTATTGTCCCTGAAGCGTCAGATACCTCAGTTGCGCAGGTTCCTGATAATTTATATCTTATATAATCTTTAGGCAAAAGTATTTTATAGATTTTACTATAGTTTTGCGGTTCATTTTCACGAAGCCAGAGTATCTTGGGAGCTGTAAATCCTGTTAGCGCTTTATTAAATGAAAGCTTTATAAATCCTTCGTAACCAAAGATATCATAAATTTCATCGCACTGGCTGCTGGTTCTCTGGTCACACCACAGAAGTGCCGGGCGAAGGACATTGCCTTCTTTATCCAGGAATACGCTTCCATGCATCTGGCCTGAAGGGCCGAGCGCTGCTACATCTTCAGGTGAAATATCAGAATCACTTATTACTTTCCTTATTACTTCTATTGATGCTTTCCACCAGTCTTCCGGATTTTGTTCTGCCCAACCGGGCTTTGGCGTAATAAGAGGATAATCACTTGTAGCTGATGCCAGAAGTTTGCCGGATTCATCGATTATTATTGCCCGCGTAGAGCTGGTGCCTATATCCATACCAAGCAGATATGCCATTATGTTCTCCTTCCAAGGTTTTTTTCTTAATAAATACTACCATAGACTTATAAATTTGTAAGTCTAAAAAAAGAAAAAAACGAGATTATAGGCCATTTATCAATATGCAGAGATTGCCTATGAATAGGAATATTTTTAAAATATTGAGGATATATATTAGTTTGCAAAACCTATAAGGACAATTTATTATTACACTGATTATTCAAACTTAAAAATGAGTAGGGGCAAAGTTTAAATTCCCATAATACATCAATACTTTTTAAAAAGGAAAGTCTGATATAAGACAATTATTTACGTTAACAAAATATTTTAAACAGCACCGGCTTGCAATTTCAGGAAGTATAATTTTTATACTTCTTCAGAATATCTCTGTACTCGCAGTTCCATGGATACTGAAACTTGCAATCGACAGCCTGCAGGATAATTCTGCGACCAGTTCGCAGCTTTTGCAGTATGGTCTTATGCTTCTTGCATTATCAGCTGCAGGAGGAATATGTACGTTCTATATGAGAAGGCTTATGATAGGCGCCTCCAGGAAAATGGAATACAGTATAAGGGCAGATTTTTTTTCACACCTGCAGGGACTTGACCCGATTTTTTTTGAAAGCAACCGCACCGGAAGCATAATGGCTCTTATAACAAATGACCTGGATGCAGTAAGGAATTTCCTTGGTCCCGGTCTTTTGAATTTCTTTAATACTGTATTCATCTTCGTCTCGACACTTATTGTAATGTTTACCATAAATGTAAAACTTACGCTTTATGCTCTTATAGCAGTCCCCTTCCTGCCGATTATAGTGAACCGTTTGAGCGCCATGCTCTACCGGACGTTTAAGGTTTCCCAGGAACATTATGCTTTACTTTCGGCCCATACCCAGGAAAGTATTGCCGGCATAAAGGTCATTAAATCCTTTACTCAGGAAGAAAAAGAGGTTTCCAGTTTTTCAGACACCAATAACGAATATGTAAAGAAAAATATGGAGCTTGCAAGGGTAAGGAGCTTGTTCTGGCCGCTTATGATACTCATTGGCGGGATAGGCTCTCTTGTAGTTTTCCTGGTTGGCGGGCTCCAGGTAATAAACGGGCAACTTACAATCGGCCAATTTGTCCAGTTCAGCGCATATATCCTGGCAATAACCTGGCCGCTTATCTCGCTTGGCTGGGTGATAAACCTTATCCAGCGCGGTGAAGTCTCGATGGGTAGGTTGAATAAGGTTTTTAATATGCGTCCGGAAATAAAAGAACCAGATAAACCTGTTCAACTTGAAAGGCTTACAGGCAGCATAAGTTTCAAAAATATCAGCTTTGGTTATCCCGGACATGCCAGTTATGAAACCTATGAAGCAGGAAATAAACCTGAAACAAACCTCGTTTTAAAAAATATCAGTTTTGATATTTCTGCAGGCACCAGGACGGGGATTGTGGGATTTACCGGTTCCGGAAAGTCATCGCTTGTTAACCTGATACCCAGGCTTTACGATATGCAGGAGGGTTCAATCTTCATAGATGGAATAGATATCAGAAAATTCCCGTTGAAGGTTTTGCGGGAAGGCATTTCATATGTGACCCAGGATGCGTTTATATTTTCCAAAACGATAAGGGAAAACATCATCTTTGGAAAAGAAGAAGAACTCCTCAGGCTCCCGGCCAATGAACTTGACGAAAAAATCCTGTCAGCATCCGGGCTTTCACACCTTCATGATGATGTCATAAACTTCCCTGATGGTTACAGTACATTAGTCGGGGAAAGAGGAATAACTCTTTCCGGAGGGCAGAAACAGAGGCTGGCAATTGCAAGGGCAATCATAACAGACCCAAAAATACTTATCCTTGACGATTCTTTTTCAAATATAGATACAAATACCGAGGAGATGATACTGGCCGACCTGAAACAAAAGGCTGCAAACCTTACAGTCATCATTGTCTCGCACAGGATTTCCACAATCAAAGATTCGGATCTGATAATTGTATTGGATGAGGGAGAAATAGTAGAAACAGGCACCCACAGGGAACTTTTAAAGAAGTGCTCAATTTACCAGAGGTTATATAAAAGGCAGCAGCTCTCCGATGAGCTGCATGAGGAATTATGAACAATTCCGGCAGGGAAAACTTTTTTGAGAAGGATGTAGAAGAAAAGCAGCTGGACAGAAGGGTCGTAGGCAAGCTTTTAAAATATGTCCGTCCTTATAAATACCAGATGGCACTGACTGTTTTCCTTCTGCTTGTCACAGCAGCCCTTGAAATAACCGGCCCTTATCTTCTTAAAATCGCCATAGACCGCAACCTTACGCCGGAAAAAATGGATGGTTTCATCTACCTTGTGGCCCTTTTCGGAATAATTCTTTTAGGAGAATTTGTATTCAGGTTCATACAGCAGTATTTAACGGAATATCTTGGACAAAAAATAATGTATGACATGAGGATGGATATTTTTAAACATATCCAGAAAATGGAGATGTCCTTTTTTGATAAAAACCCTGTTGGCAGGCTACTTACAAGGGTAACAACCGATGTGCAGGCATTAAATGAAATGCTTTCCGCCGGAATTGTCACTTTCTTCGGAGATATTTTCATGATAACGGGGATAATGATTGTGATGATATCGCTTAACTGGAAACTCTCACTGGTGACTTTCTGAGTACTTATACTCCTTGCAATAGCGACCTTTATTTTCAGAAAAAAAGTCCGCATTTCGTTTAAGATAATCAGGGCCAAAATCTCAAATATGAATGCATATATACATGAAGCGATAACAGGGATAAACACTATCAAGATTTTTAACAGGGAATCAAGAAACGAGGAAGAATTTGATGAGCTTAACAAAGGGTATCTATTTGAATACCTGAAGACTATATTTTATTATTCTGTTTTCTTCCCGGTCGTTTCTTTTATCAGCACACTGGCAATCGCCCTGATAATCTGGAATGGCGGCAGCCAGGTAATTGCAGGATTTGTTACGCTGGGCACGCTGGTTGCATTTATCCAGTATATCGAAAAATTTTTCCACCCGATTAGTGACCTTGCTGAAAAATTTGGCATTCTTCAGGAAGCGGTTGCAGCTTCGGAGCGCATATTCAACCTGCTGGAAGAGAAGCCGGCTATAGAATCCCCGGAAAAACCTGTAAAAATAGAAAGGGTAACAGGAGATATAAGGTTTGAAAATGTGTGGTTTGCTTATGAAAAAGAAAACTATATTTTAAAAGATATATCTTTTCAGCTTGATAGCGGAAAAAGCATTGCAATCGTTGGCGCAACAGGCTCGGGAAAGACTTCCATCATAAATATCTTAAACAGGTTTTATGATATCAGCAGGGGCAGTATCCTGCTTGATAATATAGACATAAGGCAATATGATCTAACAGATTTGCGAAAGCATATAGGAATTGTGATGCAGGATGTGTTTTTATTTGCAGGCACAATACTTGAAAACATTAGATTGGGTAATAAAGATATCAGCCTTGATGATGTTATAAGGTCCGCAAAATATGTCAATGCCCATAAATTTATAGAAAAGCTGCCGGATGGCTATAACACTGATGTCAAGGAGCGGGGCCAGATACTATCAGTAGGGCAGAGGCAGCTGATAGCGTTTGCGCGGGCGCTGGTATTCAACCCTGAGATACTCCTTGTCCTTGATGAAGCCACATCAAGCATAGATTCTGAGATAGAAGCATTAATACAGGATGCCCTTGCCAAAATAATGAAAAACCGTACAACAATAGTAATTGCGCACCGGCTTTCAACTATCAGGAATGCAGACAATATAATTGTCCTTTCCCATGGCCGGATAGTCGAGAGTGGTACCCACAGCCAGCTCCTTGGACTAAAAGGAGTATACCATAAACTTTATAAATACCAGTACCAGCTTCATATTTGACAAATCCTGAAACCATACCATAGTGAAACCTGGAAAACTCAGGGAAACTTTTCTTGCATTTTAAATTACAGGTTATATATATGCTTTCTCTGTCTGCTTATCAAACAGGTGGAGTTTCTCAAGGTCCACATGCAGGTCTATAGGCTTTCCAATATGTGCAGTGCTTCTCGGGTTTAATCGTGCAGTGATAAGGACCCCTTCTATATCTATATACACATATATCTCTGAGCCCATGGGCTCAGTTACCTCGACAGGAGCGGTAATTATCGCATTTTCATGTTTGTCATGAACAAAGGAGTTATCCTCCAGGTCTTCGGGCCTGATGCCTACCACAGCCTCTTTGCCCCTAAGGTTATTGTCATCTATTACCTTTCTTACGTTTTGCGCCGTGCCTATCTCAAATCTGGGGTTTTTCAACGTATAGTCATCCGATATCTCCACATCAAGAAAGTTCATTGCAGGGCTTCCAATAAAACCCCCGACAAACATGTTTTCCGGATGATCATATACTGTCTGCGGATCGCCCCATTGCTGCACCAGACCATCCTTCATTATAATTATCTTATCCGCCATTGTCATAGCTTCTGTCTGGTCATGGGTAACATAAACAATCGTGGCATTAAGTTTCTTATGAAGTTTTGCAATCTCTGTCCTCATCTGCACACGAAGTTTGGCATCAAGGTTTGACAGCGGTTCATCCATTAGAAATACCTTAGGTTTTCGTACAATAGCCCTTCCAAGTGCGACCCTTTGCCTCTGGCCGCCTGAGAGCTGCTTTGGCCTTCTCTTTAAAAGCTCCTCTATCTTTAAAATCCTGGCTGCCTCGTTAACACGTTGATCGATTTCAGCTTTGGGGGTTTTCCTGAGCTTTAAGCCGAATGCCATGTTGTCATAGACATTCATGTGAGGATAAAGGGCATAATTCTGGAATACCATTGCAATATCCCTGTCTTTTGGCGGGACATTATTTACAAGCCTTTCTCCAATATATATCTCTCCAGCAGTAGCTTCTTCAAGGCCTGCAATCATCCGCAGAGTCGTAGTCTTTCCGCAGCCTGAGGGGCCGACAAGGACCACAAACTCCATGTCTTCGATAGTGGAGTTCATGTTGTCTACCGCCACCACTTCATCGAATTTCTTGGTTAGGTTTTTCAGTACTACCTGAGCCATTGTGATTTTCTCCTTTGCTTATTGGATACTATTCAAAGGTCCCGGAACGAAAAAATCCTGGGGTTTTTTGCCGGGCACTGATAAAGCCATATCCACTCTTTATCAAGGATATATTATAAAGCAAATCCGGCGACAAATATATTGTTTTATTGGTTTTTTTGATTTTAAGTTAGCCAATCATTCCCGTTAGGATAGATAAGAGCTTTTATGTCTTCGCCAGCCCTCAGCTTACTAAAAGCTTCCTTCCACTGTTCCAGAGAATACCTGCCGGTTATCATCGGGTCAAGATTGAGTTTACCGCTTGTTATGAGCTCAACAGCTCTCTGCCAGGTTTCTGGGCCGTTCCAGCTCCAGCAACCATGTATCTCAAGCTGACCCAGACAAACCTGGTCAAAGTTTAAATTTATCGGTTCTCCCCACAGACTGATGCAGGCAATCTGGCTTTTACCTCCGGCACCCTCATAAGCCCTTCTTGCAAAATCAATAGCATGCTGTAGCCCGACAATATTATCTTTTACTCTTGCACCTGCTGCTTCCAGCACAAAATCAGCACCTTTTCCCCCTGTCAGCTCCATTATTTCTTTTTCAGGATGTTCATCTGAATATAACAGGTAGTCAGCGCCAAGCAGCTTGCCCACATCCATCCTGTTTTTATCTTTTTTTAGCCCTACAAGCGCAACTTTTGAAGCGCCCTTTATTTTTGCATACTGGAGCCCTAAGAGGCCCATTGGCCCTGGACCCACTATAGCAACAAAATCACCTACTTTAACATTTGTCCTTTCCTGCATTATATGGGTAATTGCAGTAACAAGCTCTGTCATTGCGCCATAGTCCATATTAAATTTTTTCGGCAATTGGTAGCAAACCCTCCCGGGAAGTGACATATAGGGAGCATAGGCGCCATCTCTTGTTACTCCCAGCCAGCCAGTTTCAGTCTCTATATCTGCTACAATATAATCGCCTTCCCTTATATTTTTTACTTCTTTTCCAACTTTATAGGCGACTCCTGAAAACTCATGTGCAATCGTCACTGGAGCTTTATAGAAATGTTTGTCGTCCTCAATCAGTAAATCACTGCCACAAACACCCGCTGCCCATACCTTCATCAATACCTCATGGGGCTTGATTTCAGGAACAGGCACCTCCTGTAGCTCAACATTACCCCTGCCTTTCCTTATTTTTCGCAAAGCTACCATTTTTTCAGCCATAATATTCTCCTTGAATCAATGATATTTAATATTTAATAACAATTATTATTTACCTGTAGCACCGGGGCTATAATTATTTATTATATCAATAGCATATGCGATCAGTACCAGGTTCCCTGAAAATCCTGCCCGGCGAGAGACGAAGCGAGCAGGCAGAGGGCAGC
>CAYGYY010000030.1:0-25275 GCA_964354265.1 uncultured Actinomycetota bacterium | reverse complement strand
TGCGGGGTGGAGCAGTCTGGTAGCTCGTCGGGCTCATAACCCGAAGGTCATAGGTTCAAATCCTATCCCCGCTACCAATTCCCTTATAATCCGGTTTATAGCTTTTATAAAAACAATTGCTGCTATTAATTAAAGAGGGAAGATTCATTTTTAAAAAAATGTTCTATACTTTATTAATATAAACATATAGAAAATCCGGGAACTGACCAATGTCTGGACGAAAAATAATAATACTGTTAACAGCGATCTTGTGGGTCCTGTCTTTTATCTTTTCTGGATGCGGGCAAATAACTGGCCTGAAAGACGGCATAGTCAGCAGGTTTGACAGCGGCAAGCAGGAGGATGAAGCTGTTTCTGTGGTAAAGGGTTTCTTTGAAGACCTTGTCGAAGAAGACCTTGATTCTGCTTATAAATATATTTATACACCACAGCCACCAGGAGCGAAGGACCCGGTAAAAACCCAAAAAGATTTTGAAAAAGAGTTTGAGAACATAACAAAGATAGAATCATTTGAAATAAACTGGGTCGAGGTCAAAAATAATATTGCGACAGTCGGGGTTGACCTGATAGACACTTATGACGGGGAAGAAAAAATATATAAGGATCTGGTTGTCTCGCTTGTTAAGGACAGTAATGAGGAATGGAAAATAAATTTCTGGAATCAATAAAGCTAGAAAGGCTCATATGAAAGTACTATTTTTAGGGGATATTTTTGGAAACCCCGGAAGGACATGCATCAGCCAGGAACTCAAGAAGCTGGTTAAAAAGCATGATGCTGCACTTGTAATTGCAAATGGCGAAAATGCCGCAGGCGGCATAGGGATAAACCCTGGTGTTGCAGATTTCCTGCTGGATAAAGGTGTTGATGTGCTTACTTCAGGAAACCACATTTACAAGAAAAGAGAGATATACGATTATATAAGTAGCGAACCAAGGCTGCTGAAGCCGGCTAATTTTCCGCCTAACACTCCAGGAAATGGTTATTTCATTCATTATAATCCTAAGATCCTGGATAAGAAGATCGCAGTAGTCAACATTTGCGGGAGGGTATTTATCGAAAACCTTGATTGCCCCTTCAGGAAGATGGATGAACTGCTTCCCAGGATATATAGTGAGACAAATGTTGTAATAGTAGATTTTCATGCAGAGGTGACAAGCGAAAAGATGGCAATGGGCTGGTATCTTGACGGCAGGGTAAGCGCAGTCATCGGCACCCATACGCATGTTCAGACCGCTGACGAGAGGATACTGCCAAGGGGTACAGCATTTATTTCTGATGCAGGCATGGTAGGTCCCAGGGATTCTGTCATAGGCGTGAGAAAGGAACTGGTACTTGAGCGGTTTATAAAAATGTTACCGCAAAAATTTGTCGTTGCAAGTGATGATAACTGGATAAATGGCATTGTGCTGGACATTGACGAAACAACAGGGAAAGCAAAAAGTATCAGCAGGATAAACTATGGCGTAGACCTTGGCAGTTAAAAAAATTATGCTGTTTTCAAACGGTGGTTTTCAATGAATGCAAAAAATTTAAAGCCGATGCCTGAAATTATAAGAGAAGTAGAATCAACAATTTTAAGATATGGAATGCTTTGCAAAAAAGACAGGGTCCTGGTATCTGTTTCGGGGGGCCCCGATTCCATATTCCTTGCGCAAGCATTAAAACTGTTAAGTGTAAGTTTTGAGCTTGAGCTTATTTGTTTTCATCTTGACCACATGACAAGAAATGGAGAATCTGCCCTGGATGCGTCATTTGTAGAGGATTTCTGCAGGTTTTCCGGGTTGGATATTATTAAGAGACAAATCGATGCAAAAGCGTGGTGCAGGGAAAACGGACTTTCTTTCCAGGAAGGCGCAAGGAGATTAAGGATACATCTGCTAAGCGAGGCGGCGGAAGAAAACAATATCGGAAAGATTGCAGTCGGGCACACCGCCGATGACAGCATTGAAACGTTTCTTTTAAACCTCTTAAGGGGCTCGGGTCTTAAGGGACTTTCAGGCATACTGCCTGTAAGCGGACGATTCATAAGGCCTCTTATTGAAACCGGCAGGGATGAGATAATCGGTTATCTTAAACTGCATAATATCGCATACCGCACCGACAGGACAAACCTTGAAAATATTTATTCGCGAAATAAAGTCAGGAATATGCTCATTCCATATATAAAGGAGAATCTCTCAAAGGATTTTGACAAACGTCTTATAAGGACCATAAAGAATATAAGGGAAGATGACGGCTTTATTGAAGATGTAGCGATGCAATGCCTTTCAGATATTTCTAATTCAGGAAAATATTTTGGAGCAGAAGCTTTTGAAAATCCCGGATTTCTGGAAATAGACCTGGATAAGCTGGAAAAATATCCTGCGCCTCTGATAAGGCGCATACTGCTATGCGCAGTTAAAACAGTAAAAGGTAATAAAACAGATATAAAGAGCATAAATATCGAAGGCATATTCAATCTTTCTTTCTGCAGTAGGGGCAGAAAAGAAATTATGCTGCCATCAGGATTGCTGGCAGTCAGGGAGAATTTAAAGCTTTTCCTTTTTAAAGATGCCCATGCGTTGGAGGAAGAAGCCGCAGTTGGCCAGGCGCTTACCGGGATAAAGATATGTGAGGGAACCTACCAAACTCAAAAGGGTGCCGGACTCAGGATAATGACTGAAATAATTAACGGTGGAATGGATTTTATAAAGGATAAAAAAATCAGCAGTGCAGAAGCATACCTTGACTATGACCGGATAAGTTTTCCGGTTACAATGAGGTTCTGGGAAGGACTTGGAGAAAAATTCTTCCCCCTGGGGCTTGGGGGACAGAAAAAGCTGCAGGATTTTTTTGTGGACAAAAAGATCCCTGTGAGGTCAAGGAAATCAATACCGCTGTTTTTTGACAATGAAAAAATAATCTGGGTTGCCGGATATGAAATAGATGACAGGGTAAGGCTAACACTAAAAACAGGCAAAATATTTCATATAAAAATATTTAAGATTTAATGGTAATATATTTATGCAGGTTTAGTTCAGGCATTTAAAAATATGTTGAGGATATTTATAATAAAGACAGAAGGCACAGAGGATAGTCATGGGCGAAAACCGGGATATAAAAGTATTGATAGATGAGAAAACCTTGAAGAAAAAAGTCAGGCAGCTTGGGGAAAAGATCACTAAAGATTATAAAGACAGAATCCCAATACTGGTTGCTATTTTGAAAGGTTCCTTTATCTTTGTTGCTGATATATGCAGGGTTATAAAGGTTCCTGTAGTTTTTGACTTTATGGCTGTTTCAAGTTATGGCAACGCAAGAGTAAGTTCGGGTATTGTGCGCATTACCAAGGATCTCGATACAAATATAGAAGGCAGGGATATAATAATAATAGAAGATATAATAGATTCAGGCAGGACCCTTAATTACCTTATAAAAAATCTTGAAGCAAGGAATCCCAGGAGCATAGAGATTTGCGCTTTGCTTGATAAGGATGTGCCGCGCAAGACAGCAAACAATATAAAATATAAAGGTTTTGATATTCCGAACAAATATGTAATAGGCTATGGGCTTGATGTGGGGGAAAGATACAGGAACCTGCCTTATATCGGTTATATTGAGGGAGAATAGCGCCTGTGCGAATTGCCGGATGCCATATGTGGTAATTTGGAAAGCAGTATACTTTAAACAGAAATGCTTTAAAAAAACAGAGCTTCTAACAATGTAAAAACTTTGTAAAAAATGCTCTTTAATCTTTTGCCTGGTTTCCTAATTTTTATATAATAATATATAATATATTATTTATTTGCCGATATAATATCTATAAGGTAATAGAAAAAGCAAATAAGAGATGTCGATAAAAACTATTTAAATAATAAAAAAGGGGTGTATTAACACTTGAAGCGCAGTTTTAAGAATATTGCTCTTTTGATTTTACTGATTGTGGTGATGTTTTTGATTTTCAGGAATCCATTATTTCTTACACCTGAGGTAAAAGAACTGAGCATGAATGAATTTATGACAAAAGTCGAGAATAATGAAATAAATACTTCTGAGCCTCTGACAATCAAAAGTGAAGATAAAATCATAGAAGGCAAACTCAAGGATGAGACTCTTTTTAAAGTATCATATCTTGATAATTATGACCTGACTGAGGTCCTTCTGTTAAATAAGCTTCCATTTATAGTCAATAACCAGAAGCAGTCAATGTGGACTCAGATCATTGTAGGAGCCCTACCGTTCCTGATTATGTTCGGCCTTATCTTCTTTATGATGAACCAGCTGCAGGGTGGCGGTTCAAAAGTCATGCAATTTGGAAAGAGTAAGGCCCGGGTTTCCAGCAAGGGCAAAGGCCGTGTGACTTTCAAGGATGTAGCTGGAGTTGATGAGGCTATCGAGGAATTAAGGGAGATTGAAGAATTTCTTGAAAACCCGTCAAAATTCAAGACAATGGGCGCAAAAATCCCTAAAGGTGTCCTTCTTTACGGCCCTCCAGGTACAGGCAAGACACTGCTTGCAAGAGCGGTTGCAGGTGAAGCCGGCGTTCCTTTCTTTTCTATCTCCGGCTCGGAGTTTGTTGAGATGTTTGTCGGAGTGGGCGCATCCCGCGTGAGGGATTTGTTTGGACAGGCAAAAGCTTCGCAGCCATCAATAATATTCATGGATGAAATAGACGCGGTAGGTCGTCACAGGGGAGCAGGACTTGGCGGGGGGCACGATGAGCGGGAACAGACGCTCAACCAGCTTCTTGTTGAAATGGATGGATTTGACCAGGAAAGCACAGTAATACTTATTGCCGCTACAAACAGGCCGGATATACTTGACCCGGCGCTGCTTCGTCCAGGGCGCTTTGACAGGCAGATAGGCGTGGACAGGCCCGACCTTGTCGGCAGGGAGCAAATACTTGAGATCCATGCAAGGGGCAAGCCTCTTGATAAGGATATAAACTTAAAGACGATTGCAAAAGAGACCCCAGGTTTTACAGGGGCGGACCTTGCAAACATTTTTAACGAAGCTTCTCTTCTTGCAGCGCGTCATAACAAGAAAAAAATAAGCATGTTCGAGATAGAGGATGCGATTGAAAGGGTCATCGCAGGACCTGAAAAGAAGACAAGGGTCATCTCTGAAGAAGAAAAGAGGATAATCGCTTTTCATGAAGCAGGGCATGCACTTCTTTCACATATATTGCCCAATACTGACCCAATACATAAGATATCCATAATCTCCAGGGGAAGGGCCCTCGGTTATGTAATAACTTTGCCAGAGGAAGACAGGTTCCTTAAATCAAAAAAAGAATTGCTTGATAATATTACTCAGCTTCTGGGCGGCAGGGTAAGTGAAGAGATGAACTTTGATGATATCACCAGCGGGGCCCAGAACGACCTTGACAGGGCAACAAAACTATCCAGGAAAATGGTAACCGAGTTCGGCATGAGTACAAAAATCGGGCCGGTAACCTATAAAACAGATGAGGACGCGGTATTACTGGGCAAAGAGATAATGTCAAGGCCGCATTACAGCGAAGAGGTGGCTTCAGAAATAGACAGGGAAGTAACCAATATAATAACAGGATGTTATGAAAAAGCGCGGAAGATACTCACCGAAAATAAAGATGCCCTTACAATGCTTGCCACAACATTGATGGATAAAGAGACACTTTCAAGAGAACAGGTAATGAACATGCTTTTCAATGTTAAAAGCCAGAAAAAGGCAAAAAACAACGAACCTGTGGAAAATGCAAAATCTTTACCTGCCAAAAAGAAGGCTCCAGTAAAGAAGGAAACAGCAAAAAAATTAGTAAGGACAAAAGCTACTCAGGAACCGGCTGAATCAGCAAAAACCGGCATATCCTGAATGGTTAAGTTATACCGGATAAGGCAGGTTATAATTCAGCTTTTTACGAAGCTCTAACACCAGCCGGTGTTAGAGCTTAATAATTTATGATTTTAACAGGAGCTTAAGTGGATAAGAAACTAATTGAACAGGGCGTCAGGATGATTCTTGAAGGAATCGGCGAGGATGTAAACCGAGAGGGATTGACCAGGACCCCGCAAAGGGTAGCAGACATGTATGAGGAGCTTTTCAGCGGGATAAACCTGGACCCTGGCCAGCAGCTTGAACCGCTTTTTGATGAAAACCATGATGAAATGATAATCGTCAAGGATATACCCTTCTATTCTGTTTGTGAGCATCATATGGTTCCCTTTGTCGGTAAAGCTCACATAGCGTATGTACCAAATAAGTCAGGCAGGATCGTGGGTTTAAGCAAGCTGACAAGAGTGCTTGAGATCGTTTCAAGGAGACTACAGGTCCAGGAAAGGCTCACAACTCTTGTTGCAGATACAATAATGAAGAAAATACAGCCACGCGGTACCATGGTTATAGTCGAAGCTGAGCACTTCTGCATGAGTATAAGAGGAGTAAAAAAACCCAATACAATTACTGTGACTTCAGCGGTAAGAGGACTTTTCAGGGAAAACCCCGCATCAAGAGCAGAGGCAATGGCGCTTATAAAATCAGACAGAAAATAAGGGCGCAAAATAGAGGCGCAGTATTATATTTTAAACAGTAAATCGACACCCAAAGATAAGATAACTGAAGGTGGCCCGGATTAAAAATACCCGGAGTTTCAAGGATAAATATTGGCTTACAGGATAAGAAAACTTGATTTAAAAACTCAAAAGCAGGGCATGAAAGAGTTCGGCTTAATAGGCGCAACCATACCCGGACAGCATATAATGGTAAATAAAATCTTTCCCCTGGCGCTAAAAGTCAGGGCCGTCAAAACAAGAGCTGCAGATATTTTAAAACAGGAAATGTTATCAAGGATGGGAGATGTCGTAACGTCGCGCGATAATCTCATAAAGATGGAGGGCTTAACTGACGTCATAATCCTGGGCACTGAAAAATCCATAAAAAGCCTTGCAGAAAAAATCAATGCGCAGCCTTTTGGTTTAAAAAAACTTTCTGAAGACATAACCCAGTATTTATCCATGCTTGGAAAACTTGATTCAAGTAAGACTATCACAATCTCTGATAAGACATTTGACCTTGAAAGTGAAGGCGCCCTTATAATGGGTATTCTTAACATAACCCCCGACTCATTCTATGACGGGGGATATTATCTCTCAGAAGATAAATATCTTCAGAGAATTGATGAAATCGTAAGCCAGGGCGCTCATATTATAGACATAGGGGGCATGTCGACAAGGCCGGGTTCAATGCCTGTCAGCAAGCAGGAAGAGATAGACAGGATAATCCCGGTAATAAGGAAGGTATGCAGCAGATATGATATTATAATATCTGCTGACACATACAGGTCCGAAGTCGCCGCTAGGGCAATAGATGCAGGAGCATCAATTTTAAATGATATAAGCGGGTTTACCATGGATGACTCTATGATAAAAGTAATCGCTGAAAGCAAAGTATGGTCGGTAATAATGCATATCCAGGGCACTCCCGGGAACATGCAGGATGACCCTGTTTACGATGACGTAGTGGACGAGATATATGATTTTTTATATAACCAGGCAATAAAGGCGCAGGATGCGGGAATCGAACCTGGAAAGATTATAATCGATCCCGGAATAGGGTTTGGTAAAAAGATTGAGCATAACCTATATATCCTTGCAAAATTATCAGATTTTACCAATATGGGATACCCGGTACTTGTTGGCGCTTCAAGGAAGTCATTTATTGGTTCTATTCTTGGAGGAGCGCCTGCGGGACAGCGGCTCGAGGGCAGCATTGCCGCTGCAGTTTATGCCTACATAAACGGGGCGCGTATTCTAAGGGTCCATGATGTGGGACAGACTGTTTCTGCAATCAAAGTGGCTAAAAGTATAAAAAACGTCCTTTAAGAATAATAACACAGTAGATTAAAATAGTTTAAGGCTGGCAAAATGTTTAAAATAATAATAAAAGACCTGAAGCTGTATGGTTATCATGGTGTAAATCCCGAAGAAAAAACAAACGGGCAGGATTTTTTATTTAATGTTAAATTGTCTTTAAGCGAGCAGGCGGTAAGAGCAGGCGATTACTATAAAGATGATTTAGCAGAAACTGTAAATTATTCAGAAATAATCTCTATTATAAAAGAAATAAACAGTTCAAGTAAATATGACCTGCTTGAAGCGCTTTCGGGTAAGATGGCTGATGAGATACTTAGTTACAGCCCGCTAATTGACAGGGTAAGTATTAAGGTTGAAAAAGTAAATCCGCCAGTCAAGGAAGACATCGGTTCCGTGGGTGTCAAATGCAGCATTGAAAAGAAAAGCATTACACGGGTTCTGCAGTTTTACCTCTCAATAGGCTCAAATATGGGCGACAGGGAAAAAAATATCAGGGATGCAGTCCGGATGCTTGGAGAAAAAAAACCGGTAAATATTTTAAGAGTCTCCTCTATCTATAAAACTGAACCTATGTATTTAAAAGAGCAGCAGGATTTCTACAATATTGTGCTTGAGGGTAGCGTCAGCGATGGTTTTGGTCCTTTCGAAATGCTGGGGTTTTTAAAAAGCATAGAATATTACCTTGGCAGGAAAGGCGCCGGTATAAGATTCGGGCCCAGGGTAATAGATCTTGACCTTCTCTATTACGGTGAACTGGAAATAGTATCAGACATACTGGTACTGCCTCATCCCAGGCTTAAAGAAAGAAACTTTGTCCTGGTGCCGCTGGCAGAAATTTCTCCCGGCATTATAATAGAAGGCATTATAATAAAAGATTTTATTAAATCATGCAGCTTCAAGGAAAGCGTTAAAATTATAAGCAGTTGGTAGGTTCAATATATGTTATCAGCTAAAGAAGCCCGGGACCGCGTAACAGATTCAGAGGTCAGGATAAGGGTAAAAAAAGTTCCCATACTATCAAGCCTTCATTTGATACTTGCAGAGGATATTATATCAAATGATTTTATTCCTGCTTTTGATAATTCTGCGGTGGATGGTTATGCTGTTAAAGCAATGGACATAATCGGGGCTGAAAAGAATTATCCTGTCAAGCTCAGGCTCCTGAAAGAAGATATACCTGCAGGAAAAGTCCCCGTGGATAGTCTTGAACCGGGTATGTGCATACAGATAATGACAGGCGCTCCAATACCACAGGGATGCGACTGTATTGTAATGAAAGAAGATGTGCTAAAGGAAGGAAAGGATGTACTTGTCTTTAAGGAATGCAGGCAGGGCGATAATATAAGATTGAAAGGTGAAGATATCAGGCAGGGTGAAGTTGTTTTAAAAAGAGGCGCAAAGATATACCCTGCTGATATAGGGCTTATGGCATCAATAGGCGCCAGCGAGGTCCCGGTATACCTGTCACCTTTTGTTGGAATAATTGCAACTGGCGATGAACTTGTTGATATAGGCGAGGAGCTAAAATTTACTAAAGTAAGGGACAGCAACAGTTATATTCTTGCGGCGCAGATTGTAGAGTCAGGAGCAGAGTTAAGGCGATATGGCATAGTGCCCGATGATAAAGCAGTTATCAGGGAAAAAATACTGGGAGCATTAAGCGAGTGTGAAATACTTCTGCTTACGGGGGGAGTCTCTGTTGGGGACTATGATTTTGTAAAAGAAATACTTGATGATATTGGCGCAGAGTTTGTTTTCTGGCGTGTAAACCAGAGGCCGGGCAAGCCTCTTGCCTTCCTGACATTCAAGGATAAGTTTATATTCGGCCTTCCAGGAAATCCTGTATCAGTGATGGTGTGTTTTGAGATGTATGTAAGGCCACTGATTAAAAAAATCATGGGGGATAGCAAGCTCTACAGGGAGATAATTTCTGCAAAAGCTCTTGATACCTATAAACATAAAGAGGGCAGGACTGATTTTGTGAGGGTATTTCTTGAGAAGACCGATGACGGCATTTATTTTAAGCCTACCGGCATGCAGGGTTCAGGGATACTTACCTCAATGTCTTTAGCTGATGGCATTGCAGTCTTTTCTGAAGATAAAGGAACGATTGAAAAAGACACAATTGTTGACGTGTTGATATTTAAGCAATAAAGTCCCCGCATTACTATTTTATTAAATATAATCAAATTTCTTCTGTATGAAAAAATCTTAAGGAGGATCGCATGGTTTATGATGTTTTAATAAAAGGTGGGCGGATATTTGATGGAACGGGCAACCCCTGGTTTGAAGCAGATATAGGCATAAAGAATGGCAGGATACATGAGATAGGTAACATCATCGCAGGTTCTTCGCGCTGTATAGATGCCAAAGGACTCGCAATATCTCCAGGTTTTATAGATATTCATAGCCATGCCGACATGCAGCTTGCCAGTCCGAACCATCCGGATTTTCTTGACTGCTTTATTAACCAGGGTATAACAACCGTTGTAACAGGAAACTGTGGATTTTCCCCTGCGCCATTGCCTGGAAAGTTTGAGGCAGAATTTAAAGACTATGTAGCTTTTGTTTGCGCCCGGGATATTTCCTGGGAATGGACTTCCTTTGGCAGCTGGCTTGATTACCTGGAAAACCATGGCGTTCTATTAAATGTCGCGCCGCTGGTCGGACATTTGCCAATAAGAATAGGTGCAATGGGTTTTGACAGACGCGACCCATCACCATCTGAACTTAATAATATGCAGTCAACCCTGGAGGATTGTTTTAGGTCAGGAGCATTCGGCTTTTCAGTGGGGCTTGTTTACGCGCCATCCTTCTGCGCAAAAACATCTGAACTCATTGCTCTTGGGGAGATTGTAAAAAAATATGGGGCATTTTTTGCGGGACATTTCAGGGGCTACAGCGAAACCCTCGTGTCTTCTATTAGCGAATTTGTTGAAATTGCAAAGGCAACAGGAGCAAGGATGCAGATCTCCCACCTTCATGCAATGGGGAAAGCCTACTGGTCTGAGATACCAAAAGGCCTTGAGCTTATCAGTGATTCACGCAATAAAGGTATAGATATAGCATATGATGCTATTCCAATATATATAGGGACAACAGGGCTGTCACGCCTTTTCCCGTTCAAGTATCTTGAGGGAGGAGTGGAAAGCCTGCTGGAAAAATTAAAAGATCCTGCAACAAGAGAACATATCAGGCGCGAGGTTGAAGAGCCCTGCTCAATGAATATAGAAACCGCTTCGGGGGAATGGTGGGAAAATTTTGTCGAATTGCTTGGATACGATAACCTTAAACTGATGATACCTGCAATAAAAGAGGATAAAAAGCTGGTGGGCATCCCATTTTCAGAAATAGCCAGGCATCAGGGCATTAGCCCATTTGAAGTCATGGCCGACCTTACTTTACGTGAAAGAGGGAAAGGATGTGTCGAGCTTGTAGGTGTCTCAGGGGACAAGCCTGATTCAATAGGATTGCTTGAATGCCTTTCCGACCGTAATGGAGTCATATCAACAGATGCATTAAACACAGGCAATGGTCCAGGCAATCCAACTTCTTACGGGGCGTTTGCACGGGTAATAGGTTATTACAGCCGGGACCTGGCTTTGTTTCCACTTGAAGAAGCAGTGCGAAAGATCACATCATTTGCCGCCCAGCGGGTCGGGTTAAAAGACAGGGGGCTTATCCAGGAAGGCATGGCTGCGGATATCACTATATTTGACAGTAAGAATGTAAATGACATATCAACTCCAGCTGAGCCTGCAAGGAGCCCTCAGGGTATTGAATTTGTCCTTATCAACGGCAAAGTGGTAAAAGAAGGTAAAAAAGTATATAAGGAAAAACTTGCCGGCAGGGTGTTAAGACATGGGCCAAAGAAAAGATAACCACGGGAAAACCATACATGCGCTGAATGGAATTTTTACTTGCATACAGTGATTCTATTCTTTATAATACCTTTATAAAAATTGAATATTTTCTCCGACTTATTTTGCCTAAAACAGTTTAAAATTGGAAAGCTTGAAGGGCTGTAATGGAGAATAAGCGATAGGGTTAATCTGGAAACGGATTAGCCTCCCGTTTGGAAAGGAGATGGAAAAAGCAAAAAGTGTTTTAACTTTTAGCTTTATGTTTATGCATGGTTCCAGCAAACCTCCTTTGCTGGTTTTTTATTTTGGCGTGCATTGCGTACATTTCATTGCCATTTTTACCTCCTTTCCATGCAGCTTATAGGGTTTTTTAAATGTAAATATAAAGATAAGAGGAAAGAGAGGAAAAAATTATGAAAAAGACTAAAAGACTGCTTGCGCTTGTAGCAGCGGCGGCAGCGCTCATCATGCTCATTTCGGCAGCAGGGCTATCCCTGTCATCTTGCGCAAATGATAAAGAACTTATACTGGCTTCAACCACCAGTACGCAGGACAGCGGACTTTTCGATGTTCTAATCCCTGCTTTTGAAAAGGCTTCCGGTTATAAGGTAAAAGTAATTGCAGTGGGTACAGGTGAAGCAATCGAGATGGGCAAAAAGGGCGACGCTGATGTGTTGCTTGTACATTCAAGGAAAGCTGAAGACCAGTTTGTCCAGGAAGGTTATGGAATCAACAGGAAAGATGTAATGCATAACGCCTATATCATTGTGGGGCCTGCTGAAGATCCTGCCGGAATATCAGGCATGGACGACGCAGTTGAGGCTTTTACAAAAATATATGAAAGTGGTTCTGTATTTGTGTCACGTGCCGATGATTCGGGAACACACAAAAAAGAACTTGCCATATGGGAAAAAGCGCAAGTCATGCCTGAGGGTGAACAGTATATTGAAACCGGTCAGGGCATGGGCGAGACATTGAAAATAGCAGATGAAAAACAGGCGTATACGCTGACAGATAATGCGACATGGCTCGCTCAAAAAGAGAACTTTACTATTGTTGAACTTGTCCAGGGAGATCCCATACTTTATAATCCTTATGGGGTCATTGCCGTAAATCCTGAAAAGCATCCAGACTTAAATATTAATTATGATGGCGCAATGGAATTTGTGAACTGGATTACAAGCGAAGAGGGCCAGAATATAATCAGGGAATTTGGAGTGGAAGAATATGGCCAGCCCCTGTTTTATCCGGATGCTATAGAATAATTATAGGAAAATATATGCAATAATTTTTGTTTATATATTTATATCACCTAGGCAGGTAAAGTCATGCAAGGCTTATTTTTAGTATTGTTTGAAGTGTTCAGTATTGATTTAATTTTTTAAACCCTGATTAGAGGTGGATTGAAAAACCATGGCGCTTATCTGGGAAGGTATAAAACAGGCGTTTATACTTATTTTTACTGGCAATGAGGAAGTCTATGAAATAGCCCTGCTTACCCTGGTTGTATCAGGTATTGCTGTAATTATTTCGATGATTCTGGGAATACCCATAGGATTTGCAGCAGGGTTAAATAATTTCAGGGGAAAAAGATTTACAGTTTCAATTATAAATACTGGTATGGGCCTTCCTCCTGTTGCTGCAGGTCTTTTTGTGAGTATATTGTTATGGAGGAGCGGCCCTTTGGGTTTTTTAGGCCTTATGTATACACCAGCAGCAATGGTAATTGCACAGGTGCTTATAGCCACTCCGATAATTGCTGGTGTCACTCTTGCAGCAGTTCAGCAGTTAAACCCGAAACTAAGGCTCCAGGCATTATCGCTTGGCGCAGACCGTATTCAGGTCCTGTGGATCCTGGCAAGGGAAGCAAGGCTGCCAACCCTTGCAGCCATAATGGCCGGGTTTGGAGGAGTGATCTCCGAAGTCGGCGCGGTCATGATGGTTGGAGGCAACATCAAAGGATATACAAGGGTGCTGACAACTGCTACTGTCCAGTCTGTCAGGATGGGCCAGCTTGCCATGGCAATAGCACTTGTAATTATACTTCTTATACTGACTTTTGCAGTCAATGCGGTCCTTACTTCAATCCAACAGCAAGAGAACAAAACATGGGCGAAAAGATACTGGAGATAGAAAATCTCAAAAAGAAATATGATAGCGGTTTTGAGCTGAATATCCCTTATGCTGTTTTCAACGGGAACAGGGTTAATGTGCTGATAGGGCCAAACGGCTCAGGCAAGTCTACTTTAATCAGGATATTAAACATGCTGGAAAAACCTGATAACGGTAAAATCATTTTCAGGGGAAGTGATGTTTATAGCTCTAAGACTTCAGTAATCGAAGCAAGGAAAAAAATGGCCGCAGTCTTCCAGGAGCCGCTTTTATTTAATATTTCTGTTTATTCGAATATAGTCCTGGGATTGAACTTGAGAAAAATCAAAATAAGTTCTAAAAAGGAGGTTTTTGATTTCCTGGTAAGAAAATTGAAGCTTGAAAACCTTCTTGACAGAAATCCTAAAAGTCTTTCAGGGGGAGAGCAGCAGAGAACCGCGCTGGCACGAGCCCTGATTCTTGAACCAGAGGTATTGCTGCTTGATGAACCCCTGGCAAATATTGACCAGCTTTCAAAGGAAGAAATAAGATCGGACCTTTTTGAAATATTAAAGCAGATAGGCCGTTGTACAATATATGTCACACATGACAGAAACGAAGCTATGATAATAGCAGATGAAGTAATAGTTATGAATGAAGGAAAAATAGAGCAATCAGGGGAGAAGAATATCGTTTTTAGAAAACCTGCAAATGAATTTGTGGCAAGGTTTGTCGGTGTTGAGACATTGCTTGATGGGGTTGTGATAAAACAGGAAGGCAGCCTATGCAGCATTAAAATCAATGGAGCAGTCATATATTCAGTTTCAGATGCAAAGATTGGGGATAATGTCATGGTATCGATAAGGCCTGAAGATGTCATTATTTTCAGCACAGAAATAGCTGATGATGAAAGTTCGGCGCTTAACAGGTTTGATGGTATAATAACTGAAATAACTGATATAGGTATTTTTAAAAAAATAGAGATAGACTGCGGTTTTAAACTCTGTGCCTTTATCACCCAGAATTCAATCCATAGAATGAGCCTTGAAGCCGGGAGGAAAGTGAAAGCTGCAGTAAAAGCCAGTTCGATACATTTATTCAAGGCATGAACAGACAGGTTTAATAATTTGCCAGGTTTAACAATGATAAATCCAGATTCTATAAAAATTTAAACTATTTAAAAGCCGGGACCTATGAAAGATTTCCTGACCGATAGTTTTGGAAGGAAAATAGATTACCTGCGTCTTTCAGTGACAGACAGGTGCAACCTGAGATGCGCCTATTGCATGCCTTCTGAAGGTGTTCCCCAGATAAAGCATAAAGACATACTCACTTATGAAGAAATCATAAGGTCCGTAAAGATCCTCGCCGGTCTTGGCATTAGAAAGGTCAGGATTACCGGGGGAGAACCCCTGGTAAGGAAAGGTGTTATAAGCCTTATTGGATCCCTTAATAGTATAGAAGGGATAGAAGAGGTGTCGCTTACAACCAATGGAGTGCTGCTTAAGGATTGTGCAGGGGATTTATATGCTGCAGGGTTATCACGGATTAATATAAGCCTTGACACGCTGGATGCCCGAAAGTATCGGCTTTTGACCAGGGGTGGTGAATTGAAGTTTGTAATTGATTCCATTCATTCTGCGCTAAGAACCGGCATAAGGTCTGTCAAGATAAATGCTGTGCTCTCAGATTTTTTCGATTTAGAAGATGCCTATGATCTGATAGCGTTCGGTAAGAAGGAGGCTATAGATATCAGGTTCATAGAAATGATGTATCCCGCATTTGCAGATACAATAGACCCCCTTAGAAATATAGAATGCAGTACAGCTTTTATAAGTCCGGAAAATAAAAGCGGCAAAAGTCAACGGATGGTTTTGAAGGAAGATATCTTCCGGATAATGAAGCAATTCGGCAATTACCATAAAGTAGATGAGTATAAGGGATGCGGCCCTTCAGTCTATTACAGGATAGATGGAATGGCGTCAAATGTCGGGTTTATAATCAACAGCAAAGATATATGCTGTTCATGCAACAGGGCAAGGCTTACTCCTGACGGCCTGGTTAGGCTGTGCCTTTTTTCAAATCTGGAGCTTAGTTTAAAGGATATGCTGAGGGCCGATGTCACTGATGAAGCAATAAAGGAAAAATTGAAGGACTTTATAAAGATAAAACCCGAGAACAGGGATGCAGTCTGCAAATCAATGGGTTTTAAGCTTTCTGATTATATGAACAGGATTGGCGGATGAAAGGCGCTGGATGAAAGGTGTTGATAATACATGAATGATTTTACGCATATCGATAATACAGGGAAAGCAAAAATGGTAGATGTCTCCTTAAAACCTGAAACTTCAAGGACCGCAGTTGCTAAGGGATATATTATTCTTAATGAGGAAATAATCGAAAAAATAAAAGACAATCTGATCAAAAAAGGGGATGTTTTAAATATTGCCCGCCTGGCTGGTATAGCTGCTGCAAAAAAAACATGGGATTTAATCCCTCTCTGCCACAACATCAGGCTAACCGATGTTGAAGTGGATATGCAGATAGTTGAACCCAAAAACTGCATAATATCTGTGGCAACTGTAAAGGCATCAGACCGGACAGGGGCGGAAATGGAAGCAATAACTGCAGTTGCAATAAGCCTGGTGACAATATACGATATGTGCAAGGCCCTGTCCAGGGAGATGGTAATCAGCGGAATCGAACTTGTAAAAAAAGAAGGCGGCAAAAGTTCCTATCATAAGCCTGTGGAGTTGAATAGTACATGAGCGGAAAGATAGAATAGAAAAGGATGAACCAGTCAGGCAAAATATATTCAATCAATATCAGCCCTGTAAAAGGGGTGTCAAAAGCTCCTGTCAGCCAGGCTTATATCGGTCCCCTGGGCATAGAGGGTGACGGCCACAGCGGACAATGGCACAGGCAGGTAAGTCTTCTTTCATATGAGAGTATCAAAGCATTCAATAACCAGGGAAAGGGAAATATCAATGCCCGCCCCGGGGATTTTGGCGAAAATATTACCACTACAGGCATTGATGTCGGGTCGCTTAAAATCAAAGACATAATAATCATTTCTTCACGCAAAAACAATCCAGAGGATAACGGCGCAATGCTTGAAGTGACCCAGATAGGAAAAGAATGTTTGACTCCCTGCAGGATTTACTATGAAGCAGGCTTTTGCATAATGCCTGTCGAAGGAGTATTTTGCAGGGTAGTAAGACCTGGCATTGTAAAAAAAGGCTACAGCTTAATTGTAAAACCTGCATCACCCCATTAAACTTCTCCTTAATGTCTTATTCTCCCTGATTTGTTTTATTGCAGCAAATAATATAATCTAATAAATATTTGGAATGCAGGTAATAAAGTTTTGAGATCCAGGCAGAACCCGGAGAATTTCAAGGGTAATAAAGAAAAATAAAAATAAGATAAAAATTATTTATATAAGGAGGCTGCCAATGCTGATTGTACACGTAATGGTAAAAGTGAAACCTGAAAGGATCCAGGATTTTAAGGAGATTACAATAAGGAATGCTTCCAAAAGCATCAGGGAACCCGGGATTATAAGATTTGACTGTATCCAGAACCAGGAGGACCCGGCAAAGTTTGTACTCTCTGAAGTTTATAAGTCAGAACAAGCAATAGCGGCGCATAAGCAAACGGGGCATTATGCCGAGTGGTGTGAAGTTGTAAAGGATATGATGGCTGAACCAAGATACAGCATCAAATACGATAATGTTTTTCCGGATGAGAAAAACTGGTAAATCCTGCAGGTGATTACTATGCACGACAAAAACACAAATGGGAAAATTGGCAAAATACCTTTAAGATATGACAGGCAGGTCCTTTTTTATCCTGTAGGAGAAGAAGGCCAGAAAAAGCTTATGGATAGCAGGGTGACTATAGTCGGCTGCGGCGGATTGGGCTCTGTAGCTGCAAATAATCTTGCAAGGGCAGGTATAGGGCATTTAAGGATTATAGACAGGGACGCTGTGGATTTTTCCAATCTTGGAAGGCAGGTGCTTTATGATGAGGCCGATGCAGAAGGTAATAAGCCGAAGGCTTTTGCAGCAAGGCAAAAGCTGGGTTTTATCAATTCGGGTATTACGATTGAAGCATTTAATGATGAAATAAATCATGCAAACATAAGAAAGTTTCTGAAGGATTCAGACCTGATAATCGATGGGACGGATAATCTTGAAACCAGGGTTCTGTTAAATGAGGCCTGCATCAGTGAAAAGATACCCTGGGTTTATGGCTCAGTTGCTGCAAGTTATGGAATGTCTGCATTGATAATCCCGGGTGTTACCCCATGTTTTTACTGCATTTTCGGGCCAGAACATACAAAATATAATATTTACACTGAATCATCTGCAAATGTGGGCATATTAAATACTGCTGTAAACGTGGTTTCGTCAATACAGTGCACAGAAGCTATTAAATTTTTAACCGGCAATATTGAGGCTATCACAAGGGGCCTTATAATATTTGACATCTGGGATCTGTCGCTGGAGATAATAAAAATCGATGGTGGAAAAGGCGATAAATGCCCGGTTTGCGGTTTCAGGGCTGATTTTTGAGGGTTAATATTTGAGGGTGAGGGTTAATATTTGAAAGTAAATGATTAAGGGTAAATTAAGATGAAAAAAAACATAAAAGGTTTTGCAAAGGTTGCAATAATAACAATAAGCGATAAAGGGTTTAAAGGCGAGAGGGAAGACCGGAGCGGAAAATACATTGCGGATTTTTTCAAGGAGAAAGGCTGGGAAGTCGCAGAGTATGCGATTGTGCCCGATGAAAAAGATATCATAAGTAAAAAGATTGCAGATATTTGCGACAGTGGGGGAGCAAACCTTGTCCTTACAACCGGCGGTACAGGCTTTTCGTCAAGAGATGTAACGCCCGAGGCGACAAAAGAGGTTATAGAGAAAGATGCCCCGGGTTTTTCAGAACTTATCAGGATAGAAGGCCAGAAGAAGACTCCCCGTGCAATTTTGTCCAGGGGCGTCAGCGGCATCAGGAAAAATACCCTTATAATAAACCTGCCAGGCAGCATAAAAGGGGTAAAAGACAGCCTTGAGCTTATCTACAGGCCTCTTCCCCATGGTATAGATATACTTGCCGGAAGGGATTCAGAATGCGGTGAGGAAGGACCGGGTAATTGAAAGTTCCCCGGAATCAAGCAGCATTTTAAAATCCTGTTTTGGTTAAAATTATAAAGGTATCAGGTTTATGTGTTTTATTTGATAATTAAAAATAATTAAAGTTAAAAAGGGGGCTTATGCTTTTAGCAATTGACATCGGAAACACCCAGACAGTAATCGGGCTGTTCAAGGATGATATCGTTGAGCATTCCTGGAGGATGGTAACCCCCAGGCATGAAACAGCAGATGAGATAGCTTCTGACATCTTCAACTTTTTAAGGAATTCAAACTATAATCCTGATGATATTTTGGCAATTGCTGTTTCCTGCGTGGTTCCAAGAATACTATTTGAAATAAATAGGATGGGCAAGCAATATTTTGGAATCGAACCTTTTATTATTGACAGCAACACAAAAACAGACCTGAAAATAAATTATGATTATCCCAGGGAGATAGGTGCGGACAGGATTGCAAATTCAGTTGCAGCCAAGGAGATTTACGGGTGCCCGGCAATAGTGCTGGATTTTGGGACCGCAACCACTTTTGATATTCTTTCACCGGATGGCGATTATACAGGCGGAGTTATTGCGCCCGGCATAGAGATATCTTCAGAAGCTCTTTTTAATTATGCCGCAAGGTTAAGTAAAGTGGACCTTAGCTGGCCTGATTCAGTTATAGGGAAGAACACCTATGACTGCATACGCTCAGGAATACTTTTCGGATTTCTTGGGCAGGCGGATTTTATTATCGAAAAAATAATCGAGGAAGCCAGGGTAAAGGAGCCTGGTTTTAACCCTAAAATAATCGCCACTGGCGGACTTTCTGTTTTGATGGCGGGCAGAAGCAGGTATATACAGGTGCACGACCCTGACCTGACCCTGAAGGGACTTAAGATTCTTGTAAACAAAAACAGGTGACTATTATACGGAAGGGATAAAATGAGCGATAAAGAGGCTGTTGATAGCGGCAGGTATTTTTTAAAGGATTATGTGCGTTTAAAAACAGATTTTTCTAAAACAGACCAGAACCTTGGCGTGGAGCCGCCGCCGATCCAGAAACCTTTCAGTGCAGGCAGTATCCGTATACCCCTGCCTAAACCTGGCGACTGGCCCGGCATAAATGACAGCGGGCTTATTGACGCAATAAAAAACCGCAAAAGCCACCGGAAATTCCTTCCGCTTCAATTAAACCTTGAAGAGCTTTCATTTCTTTTGTGGTCAACCCAGGGTATCCGCAGGCGTCTTGGCGAAGTCGCGCTACGGACTGTGCCGTCTGCAGGAAACCGCCATTCATTTGAGACATATTTGTGCGTAATGAATATTTCAGGGATTAATGAAGGGATTTACCGCTATCTCCCGATAGAGCATGAATTGTTACTGGAGTTTGAGGAGGAGAATTTGGGGGAGAAAATAAGCATTGCAGCTATGGGGCAGGCTTTTGCAGGCACTGCACCAGTGGTTTTTATATGGACTGCAATTCCATACAGGATGGAGTGGCGTTATGGCCAGGCTGCGCATAAGGTAATTGCAATAGATGCCGGCCATGTATGCCAGAATCTTTATATTGCATGTGAAGCAATAGAAGCAGGGGCCTGCGCTATTGCTGCTTACAATCAGGAGCTGATGGACAAGCTGATTAGGGTAGACGGCAGCGAGGAGTTCACAATTTATCTTGCCCCGGTTGGAAAAGTCTAAATGAAAGACCCTGAAAAGAAAAACCCTGAAGTGCAATGTCCTGAAGGGTATAATCCCAAAGATAAAAATAATATTGAAAACATCCTGAAACAAAAAGGATTAATTGAAGATTTAAAGAAACTTGTTGACCAGTACCGCAATGCTTACCTCAAATCATCCAGTATTTTCGCCAGTAAAGTCAGTTTTAAAATCGGAGATCTTCAAATAATCGGCCCTGTTATTGCTGCGCCGCTTGCCGGGATAAGTGATAATACTTTCCGTATTTTTGCAAAAGCATTCGGGTCCTCACTTAGTTTTACAGAAATGATATCTGCATACGGGATACACTATAAAAACAGGGAAACAGAGGTACTATCATATATTTCAGGATTTGAAAGGCCCTGCGGTATCCAGCTCTTTGGTTCAGAGCCGGACATCCTGCTTGAAGCTGCGCAGCTCATGGAAGAGAGGGCAGATATTATCGATATAAACATGGGTTGCCCTGTGCCTAAGGTACTTAAGACAGGAAGCGGAGGCATTCTTTTAAATGATGAGATAAAAATCGGCAAAATAATATCCAGAATATCATCAAAAATAAAAAAACCGCTGACATTAAAGACACGCCTTGGCTGGGATAAAAACAGTATTAATATAGAAAGGGTTGCCAGTATTGCCCAGGAAAACGGAGCTGCAGCTATTGTGATCCATGGAAGGACTGTAAAACAGGGGTTTACCGGGGAAGCAGATTACAGTTGGATAAGCAGGATAAAAAGTTCACTGGAAATACCTGTTATTGCAAGCGGGGATATTGATACCCCTTTAAAGGCTTACAGGATTCTAAAGGATACCGGCTGTGATGCGGTAATGATAGGAAGGGCATTAAAAGGCAGGCACTGGATTTTATCCAATATAGCTGCCGGCATTTTCGGAATTAATGCTGATGGTGTTGCCCTGGACCCGTTTCTTACGCATGATGCAAGTCCCACGCTTGAATTCAGGAAAAGCTATGCAGGTCTTTATCTTAAGTTCATGATAGCGTTTAAGGGGGAGGAAAAAGCATTGCGTGAATTCAGGAAAGTACTTATGTGGATATTTAAAGGAATGCATGGCATATCGCTATATAAAAATGATTTTTTTACACTGGAATCAGCAGAAGATGCAGCCAGAATAATAAGTAGCATAAATCCTTAATCTTTCAACTTTAAATGGAGGACAGGTATAACTAATAAAATGGAGATAATCTTTTATATAGAAAAGCAGTATGCCTTCAGACACACCAGGTCCCAGCTGCACATGCTATTATAAATCATCTTAATAAATTAAAACTTTCTTCACGTGGATATACATATGGGCAGGTTCTGGAGAATGTTAGAGATTTATATCCATTTAATACTTATCTCTTTTTCAAGTTTTATAAATTCATTATCTCCAGTTACAAGTGTTCCTTTATTTACATTTGCTGTTGCGGCAGCAATACAGTCAGCATAAGATAATGAATTATGCGCTTTATATATGGAGGCACGCCTGATTAAGTCAATATCAGGATATACAAGTCTTACAGGAAGTTTATCAAAATTATTTTCAAATAACCCAGCTTCTTTATTACCCTGTTCCCATAAAATTATATAATAAACTTCACCCCAGTTTATTATATTCATTGACAATTCATGTTCATTTACAGTTGCCTTTTCCAGGAGGTCAATTATTGTATCAAATCCCTTATCTCTTTCAAAATATGAAATAATACTATATGAATCTAAAACGTATCTTTTCACTGCTGCTTCTCCTTCTCCTTTTCCTTTGCAAGAGCTTTAAGCAATTTACCTTTCCCGGAGGATAAACAACCGGAAATCTTTTCAAAATAATTCCTGTCTACAGGGGTTAAAATTATTTTATTTCCTTCAGATTCAATAATAAATTTCATACCCTGCTTTATATTGTTTATTTCCCTTAATTTTGACGGAAGGATAATCTGGCCGCGGGAAGACACTGTTGTCAAAAGCATTTTAATCACCCTTTAATATTTTTTAAGTCAATAATATAAAATAATTTATAATTTATCAATAAGATAAAAATATAATAACTTATATTTTGTATTTGACTTACTTATAACCGTTATGCTGCTATTGAAATAAGGGAGAAATAGTTAATAATATTAATGCAATGAATCTCATTACAAAATATTTACATCATCGCCAGGGTTAATGCTGGATAATCTCTGCATTTTCAAACTTTTTGAAATGGTGGTCAAAAGTAAAGAATTTGTTTATGCCGTTTTTAGATGAGTGGCTGTAAATATATGCATCCACAAAATTAACATTTAGGTCACGGTAATAATCAAGTGCCTTAAAAATAATCTGGCTGTTTTCCAGTATGATGTTTTTTTTAAGCATCAAAATCTTTATCTTTTCACAGATATCTTTTTTAGGAAGATTGAAGATTTTTTCCAGGACATAAACAAGTTCTGATATAACCAGGTCACAAACAAATAACCTGTACTTGCCTGCCTCGACTTTCTCAAAGAAGCGCAAAACCCTACCAGATAACTCAACCGGTTCATCAGTCAGGAACCTCAAAAATATATTAGTATCAGCATATATAATATTATTCATTTATAACCTCTATTGCATGTTCAGTTTGTGCAATTTCTTCAATTTCTTTCCAGCTTTTATTTTTGTATTTGGCGGGTATTTTTAAAGACCCTTTTAAAGTATTAAAGGACTCAAATCTTTCCATTACAATTACATTGCCGACGACTTTTACTTCCAGGTAATCAGACTCTTTCAATGATAGTTTTTCCCTTGCTTCTTTTGGAATTGTGACCTGTCCTTTCCGTGTTATTTTAGTCTTACCCATAATAATCTCCTTTTAATATTTATTTAGTAGTACTTTAATATATAAGTAAGAATTTGTAAAGAATAGTGTTAGAGCATTACTTTATTTAAAAATGCATATTACAATAGCAGATAAATGATATATAATTAGGCATGTTCTTTTTGCCGTCGGGATGTAGCGCAGCTTGGCTAGCGCGCAGCGTTCGGGACGCTGAGGTCGTGGGTTCAAATCCCTCCATCCCGACCATTTTTAAGATATACTGCCATCATGAGAGATTATAATAAATACTGATAATACAAAAATATCAATAATTCTTTTAATATATTTATAACCTCAATGAAAGGAGCTTAAAATGTTATCCAGCCTACCGGTTGATTTAAGCAAGGTATCTAAGTCAAACATCGATAAGGAAATTCTGCGGCTTGGAATGATAGCAGAACTTGATGCAGTTAACCTTTATGAACAGCTTGCTGCCAAAACAGAAAATGGCGACATAAAGAAAGTAATCCTCGATATTGCTAAAGAGGAAAAGACGCATATAGGGGAATTCCAGGCACTGTTGCTTATGCTTGACAAGCAGCAGGTCGATGAACTCGCTGCAGGCAAAAAAGAAGTAGAAAAGGAAATAGCCAAATAACCGCAAAACTTTCAACTATAAAAATATACAGGCTGGAAAAAGATAACAGCAAGGTTTTGCTTTTTGAAGAAGTCAAAATTGCTGATGATTTTTTTTCAAGTCTTGCCGGGTTGATGTTTAAGAAGGCATTAACTGAAGAAAGCGGGCTGCTTATAACTTCCTGCAACAGCATCCATACCTTCTGGATGAGGTTTCCTATAGACGTAATATTCATTGACCGGGACAACAGGGCGGTCCGCCTTTTAGAGGATTTTAAACCCTTCAGGCTCAGCCCTGTGGTATTTTCAGCCCGTAAAGTCCTTGAAGTAAAAAGCGGCTCGATATTTAAGAAAAAAATCAGAGTAGGGGATCTTCTTTTTTCCCCGACTATATATTTTTCCCCAACTATATAGAGGTTAAATAAATCGGGTTCTTTTTAACTTTATCCCATTAAAAAAGCTACATAACCTACTGTCCTGAATACCGCAGTTACAATTGCGGCAGCCATAAGCACTCCCAGGAAAATATCAAGTATCGCTTTCTTTGGCGGGATGCCAAAGACAAATGCAATTATTGCGCCCGTCCATGCACCGGTCATGGGCAGTGGTATTCCTACAAACACAGCAAGCGCAAAGCCTGAATATTTCTCAAACTTCTTGCCGTATTTCCTCCTTGTCCTGGCAAACAGCCATGTAAAGAACCTGTTTGCAGGCCTGAATCTTTTCATTAAAAATCTTGACAGCGGCTCCAGTCCGAAAACAATTATTATTGCAGCTGTCATGTTGCCGATTATTGAAATTATAAGCGCGCTGTAGATATCAAGCTTGAATGCTCCCAACGCAAGCGGAATCGATGCCCTGAGCTCCCCGATAGGCGTCATGGCAGTAAAAAATACGGCAAAATAATTGCCGATATTTTCTGAGAAATCCTGGAAAAATGTTCCCACAGTATCCATTTTTTAGAACAGCCTCTTTCTAATAAGCACAATAATCACGATTGCGCATATAAATATCGTGATAAAGAATATGCCTATAAATGCCCAGGGGAAACTGCCCCATGGCATTGGAACGTTCATCCCGAAAAAGCTTGCAATTATTGTAGGTACAGCCATTACGATTGTAATGGAAGTCAGTATTTTCATTACAGCATTTAAATTGTTGCTTATAATAGAAGCAAAAGCATCCATTGTGTTGGAAAGAATATCCCTGTAGATGTTTGTCATCTCA
>CAYGYY010000029.1:640-25638 GCA_964354265.1 uncultured Actinomycetota bacterium | reverse complement strand
TATTCGTCAGCTGTACAGACCCTGATGGAGATAGCGTGACTTTTGACTGGGAGGCTACTTCGGGAACTATAATTAACGAAGATGCAAATACCCTGCAGTGGAGGACAGGCTCTGTTGAAGGTAATTATGCAATCCTGTTATGGGCCGATGACGGCAATGGCGGTATGGCTTACAAAGAGTTTTCTGTCTATGTAAAGTAAGAATTGTTTTCCGGCAGGAACTTCGCCCTGGCCTGTAAAAACCATAAATTAATTGGGATAAATACAGATTTTGGGTTGACAGATGCAGGATGTTATCGGGCAGAATGCACCTGACATCCTGTATCACTTACCCTGAATAGTATCTCTCTTCTTTGTGATCCTGAGCAATTCTTTTTGTGCTGATATAGCTATTTTCCAGATTTCTTTCCTCTGCTTCTCTGTCACATAAACAGGATGGTGCTCATCAAGGATCTTTTTTGCCAAATCTTTAGCCCGCTCCCGCATATCTTTCCCGCCTGAAGATGCAATCCATTGATTCCAGTTCCCCCTGTCGGTCAATTCAGGTATCCATCTTTCAGAGCTCCTGCAATATTTTAAAGAGTGCATTGTCTGCAGGAAACTCGAGCTGTGGCCTGCCTCCCTGAAAGCATCGATTCCTATCGCCTCCCTGCTCGTATCAACGCCCTGCAGCATCCTGAAAGTCGCGCCAAGTATTTCGTTGTCTATAAGGCATTGTTCATAATTTGCAATGCTCATCATGGCGAGATTCCCGATTGCTACATGTATAATATTCACTCCGCCAAGCGCACAACCCAAAAAATGATGCGCCCTCTCATAACCTGCCTGTTCATCAGGGATTTTGGAATCCGCAGGATTGCTGCCGTAGTATGGTAACCCGTAAAAATGGGCCATCTGTGCTGATGCCATGTGCAGCAGTGTCGCTTCCGGGGCATTCCCTGCAAAATAAAGGGATCTCATATCAAGTATTCCTGAAGAAGATGAATAGATGCAGGGCGCTCCAGGGTTTACCATCTGGGCAAGGGCTATTGCAGCAAGTATATTGGCATTTATTTCAACAACAGTGCCCGCAATCGTAAAGGGCGTTGTCCCGCCTGCAGTCGCATCCGCTTCAACATAACATGGTATCTTATATTTACCGCATTCCAAAAGTTCTTCAACAAACTCCCTGCGGTGAGTAAGCGGGCTTATAATGCACAGGCCGGCCACAAAGAAAGGTTTTTTTGAGACTTCTTCAATGCTCCCTGAGAGGACTGAGGCCATCTCAAGCTCAAATCTTAAGCCTTCCCTGCAGCCGCCGACAAGGGCATAAAAATTCCGGGTATTGTTAGTTGCCATGTGGGCAAATGTGAGCATCTCACACTCAGAAGTATCTCCAAATTCAGAGTCTGAAGGTATTACAAGAAAATGCGCAATATCCATGTTTCCAAGGGTATCTTCCAGGCGCGTAAGGTCCTCCATATCCTTTGTAGTGGAAGGCCTCAATACGCCGTCAAGACCCAGGGTCTGGACTGCTCCTGCTCCACCCATTACATAGACATTATCAGAATCGTCAAGCTCCACATTATACTTTGGATCCCTTCCATAAAGCATAATCGTGGAAGGAGCTTTTGCCAGGTTGTTCATCAATACAGATTCGGGAATCTTCACTATCCTGCTGTCATGGTCGACAAGGCAGCCATTGCCCTGCATTATCTCCCTTGCATCATCATGGAGATTTTTTATACCTATATTTTCAAGGACTTCCACGGTAGCCCTGTGCAGATCTTTTACCTGTTCTCCTGATAGTACTTTAAACTGTCCGCCCTTTACCGGGACGACTCCTTTTTCTGTAATCATTTTCCCTCCAGATAAAAATTATATTTCTGAAATATTTAAACCCTCAAAAGATTCAAGTATTTTTAATGGTTATTCTTGAGGAAGACTCTCTTATGGATAGCTGCATTTCAAGATATATTTTTTTATTTAAGACCTCTTTGTTCTCTATTGTCTTTATAAGAAGTTCTGTGCTTTTTGCACCCATTTCATATTTAGGCTGGTGGATGGATGTTAAAGGCGGTTCAAGGTATTTGCAGAACCTCCTGTCATCAAAACCCACAATACCTATATCAGCAGGGATCCTCAAACCAAGCTTCTTTATGACCTGTATTGCAGCCATTGCTACAGAATCAGAAATAATGTAGAGTGCGTCAGGACGGTTTTTATTGTCTGACATTATTGCACGGATAAGCTCACTGCTGGAAGTGAGGTCCCATTCCCCCCTTATTGCCCTGTTGAAATAAATGACCGAATCATCTATGTCCATATTATTGCATTTCAGCGCATCAACATAACCTCCGAAACGTTCTTTAAGGTTTTTCATTTCCTCCAGCGGCGCAGAAACGAACCCGATTCTTTTATATCCATTATCTATCAAATGCTGGACTGCAAGCCTTGAATATTTATAGTTATCGATAACTACTGAAACCACATCAGGTATCTCCAGGTCACATTCTATAAGAGCTATTTTTATGCCCTCCCTTAGAAGCCTGTATACATGGCTGCTGTCGATAAGCCCGGTTGCTATGACCACACCATCGACCCGCCTGGCAAGAAGGTTGTCAAAATAAAGCTTTTCAAATTCTACATTATAATTGGTGTTGCAGAGAAAATTTGTATAACCATGCTTCATTGCAACATCCTGCGCGCCAAGGAAAATCTCGGAATAATAACTGTCAAGCTCGGGGACTATAAAACCTATAGTGTTGGTCTTTTGTTTTTTAAGACCCCAGGCAATAATGTTGGGCGTGTAATTAAGGCGTTTTACGGCATCGCTAACTCTTTTCTCTGTAGCTTCACTGTAATGGCGGTTTACCTTGTTTATCACCCTTGAAACAGTGGCAACAGAAAGCCCTGTTTCACGGGCTATATCCTTTATAGTTACCTTTTTTTCAATTCCAGCAGTTAGTTTAATGTTGGAATCCTTAATAACAGCCACTCCTTTCTTGTCATTTATATTATTCACTGCCATATGCCCTGCTTAACTTAAGTTCCTGAGTTAGACTGTTTTTCCTGTAATTTCCTTTTTTTCTTTAAAAGGTTTATATAATAATCATAATTTTCCGGTGAAACCGTAGGCGGGATATCATCACCGCCGGGAAGATAGCCTCCGAGGCGGACCGCAAGCATCTTATAAGCAATTTCCTGTTCGATATCATCTATGCTTTGAGAAAGCGCCTTAAGGGCATCAATATTTCCCATAAATGCAATTCTGCCCTGGTAGCGCTCTTTAAGCTTGACTACATCAATTCCCGATTTTGCCTCGTTTGGGTGTATCGCATCAATGCCAATACCTGCCAGGATATCCAGGATCTCAAGATAATTCCCATCTGTATGATAAAAAAGCGGTTTGCCAAATCTTTTAAGCTCTGCGCATATTTTCTCAAGTGCCGGGAAATAAATTTCCTTCCATGAGCCTGGAGACATTAAGAGCCCCCTTCCATATGCGACATCGCCATATATGATAAGGCCATCAATATATTCATTTGATAACTGGATGCTTCCAATTTCTATATTGAAATCTGCCGCCCTGTCTGCAAACATTCTCAGTTTTTCAGGATATTCTTTTAAGGCAATAAGCTCATTCTGCATTCCAATCACTCTCCAGGCGGTTTCCCTGGCCTCACAGATATTTCCAAGAATGAAAAAGCTGTCCTTATAAAAATTTAGCTGCTCGTAAAATGAATTGCAAAAGTTATACATATCCACCGGGGCAAAATTCCTCTCATACCTTCTTTTATCACCAGGATCCTCAAAAGCAAATTTCTCGAGCCCGCTTATTTCCTTAACTGCAAAATCTATAAAACAGGGTACAGGCTGGGTAAAATCCATTTTCAGGATGCTTCCAAAACCGCCCCTGTAAATCACATATCCCGGTGTTTTTTCAATTTCGACAACATTATCTATGACAGGGTCTATGTTAGGGCTGCAGCAGACAATATCAAGGTCATAATATTTAAAGATATCTGTACCGGCGCCAAGCCCGAAATGTTTTCTCCAGTTTGCCAAAAACTCATCCCAGAAATAAATATCCTGTATCGGGAATGAACCAGTGTCCCTGAAATGGATACTGTCACTTACCCTGTTGATTTTTTCAATAGCTCTTTTATCCCTGGACATCCTGCTTTTGGCCCCTGAGGGCGCCTGTTATTTAAACAGGTGCGTTTTAAATTAAAATCTATTTTTTTTATTTTTTATTTTTTTATATGCCTCAAGTATTTTATCCATCTCTTTTACAGTCTTATCCGGCAGTCTAACAGGTTCATGTTTTGAAAGTATTTTTTGCGCTTTTTCATGTGCAATATCAACAATTCTTCTCATCCCCGTCTTTTTCCAGCTTAGATAATTATCTTTAATAAAAACATCAGTATTCCAGCTGAAATCTTTAAAATTTGACAGCGTATAAGTGTCCTCAAGAAAAAACATCTTATTATTAAGTCCATTTCTAATCAGTTCAAAATCAGCTTTTGGTTCAAGGATAGAGATATTTTTTAAAAAACTGGATATGGAAGATAGAATTTCAAGCTCAATAATAACATTTTCAAATGTGGCAAGATTCATGGAATCCAGGTCGTTTGTAGCTGCAAAAATATTGTTAACACCAGCTCCAGCAATAATTATAAAAGCCATTGTCTTTTCATATATTGCCTGTATATCAGTATCTTTAGAGTCTGACGCCACAAGGACAAAAGTTGGTATGCCATAAAATTGTCCAAGCTTTATACCTGCAATATAATACTGCCATATCTCCGGGGCTGATGATATTATTTCTCCATTTTTCATATTGAAAGAGCCTGCCATTACCGGAAATACATTTTGATTGTCAGGATCAATCGCAGTTTTAATTACATGAGCTGCAAGATAGTTTGCTGCTGTAAGGGCAAGAGCCCCGGATACTGAAAGCGGCGCAGTTAATCCCATAATCGGATAAGCTTCACAGCCTGTCGGTATTCCAAGCTCCGCGCATTTCATCAGCAGCTCAATCTCATCTTTCTGGAAACCAAGAACAGCTTCAGATGATGCTCCTATCCTGAAAAAAGGTCTTGAATCTAAATCGGCTTTTGAACCCCTGACTGCTGATGCCAAATCATAAATACATTCAACAGCATCAACTTTAGATGCTACAAACCAGGCAGCTTTTGAAGTATTCTTAAATACTGCAGCTGCCATCTGAGCCCGCATTGTGTCCTGGTCCAAATCTGTAGCATCAACGGCAGTATGCAGAATATCCACTATTTCATAGGCGTCATGAAGTCTTGTAAATTTTTCCAGGTCCTTTAATGTTGAATTCCTGAACTGCCCGTTAATATCCTTAATTCTTATGGCGGCTGCTCCGCTGGTTAATAGAATATTATTACCGCCATATACTACATAAGAATTACCTCCCCTGTTGAAAAGGTTGTATTCTGATACGATATTTTTTAGTGAATTGTTTATTAAATCCCCGGGAATTCTGGCATGGTATTTTTTAGAATCTACTTTGCATCCCAATGATTCCAGAAGTTCCAGGGCTTTTTCACTTCCGATATAAATGCCTAATTCTCCAAGAATACTAACTGCTGTTTCATGGATCCCTTTTACATCAAAATCCAGGTTATACCGGTATATGTTTGCGGGAATATTCTTTATCATTTCCTGATAATGTCCTGTTGTAATAAGATTAATAATATAAACATAAGATTATATAAATAAATATATGTTGCTATATTATCATTATCAATATACAGGAAAACCCAGTCGGATTTTCCTGTATATTATAATTTACCTTTAGCTATGATTGCTGCTAATTTGAAACAATTAAGGATATTTAACCCTGGAATCCTGAAACCTCATCAAGCTGCTTTAAGACATTGTCTACCGTCTCAAGACCCAGTACAACATTTCCTATCCCGTCACCCAGAGCTTTTACACCATCAGGATAGAAGTAGTAGACTTCACTGTATTTTCCCGGAGAGTTGTACAGCTTAATGCATTCTTCAAGAACAGGATTTGTAATTTCCGGCAGGTTATTAAGATCCACTCCGCCTGCAGGGTTTACTCCATTTTTTATGAATATATTTGCAGCAGTCGGGCTGTTGGTAAGCTTTATCCACTGAACTGCAAGTTCCTGGTTTTCGCCTTTAGCATAAACCCCGATATCCGTCCCGAAGTTCTTGTTAAATGCCGTTTCACCGGTTTCAGTCGCGAGCGGGAACTGGACTATGCCAATATTCGGGTTATCCTTATTATTCTCCTCTTCCTTCATTGAACCTGCAAACCAGTCGCCCTGGCCCCACATGAATATACTTTTTCTCTCAAGCCAGTTTCCAAATGCCTGGACCTGATAGTCCTGGTTTAATGCATCCTGCGGCCAGGCGCCGGCTTCATTGAGGTCCACGAATACCTGCATCGCATTCCTGAAAATATCCTGCTGCCATGATATTTCCCCTGCAAATGCCTGTTCCACCATATCAGGAGTTTCTCCCTGCTGCTGCTGATGGACAAAGTTAAAGAACGGATCATAATAGCTCCATGTTTCAATAAATCCTGCCTGGAACAGGTCATACCCCTTCTCATTTGCCGGGCCGACCATTGCAACAAGTTCTGGAACTGTAAAAGCATCTGTCGATGCCGGCAATTCAACACCTATTTCCTGGAGCATATCCTTGTGGTACCAGACGCACTCAGTCCAAACATCCTGGGCCACCACATATATACCATCCTTATACCACATTCCTTTAAAGTTGTATGCTGGCCCCAGCCAGGTCTTCCATTCTTCATCAATGTCCGGTTTTAAATCCCTTAGTCCCCCGGACTCAACAACTTCTGCGACATCCGGGCCGGGATATACAGCAATAAGGTCCGGTGCAGTTCCGCCGGAAAGTGAAGGTTTTAGAAACTCGTTATAAGTAGTTACCGTATACTGGGTGTACTCAACGTCTTTTACCTCGGGATGTTCACTAATAAATATTTCCTCAAGCTCCTCATAAGACTTTAAGATAGCAGTGTTTCCACCCTGCCAGTCAGTAAATTTCAGGACAATCGTCCCTTCCGCAGCAGGTGCTTCAGTAGCAGCAGCTGTTGTTTCCTCTGCGGTTGTTGCAGCAGCCGTAGTCTCCTCTGCAGCTGCGGTTGTTTCAGCAGTTTCTGTTGCACAACCGCTTCCCAAAAAACCTAGCGTGATTGCAAAGACTGCAACCAGGGAAAAGATTATTATTTTTTTCAAATCGGCCTCCTTGTTTTATTTTTTATCTGGTTTTATTAAAAATTATTGCAGTAACCAGCCTCCTTTCATTTTAATGATTATTGTAATTTAAAAACTAGACTTTCTCCCCATAGACTATCTTTAAAGAATCCTCTTCTATCCACTGCCTCCATTCCCTGTCAGCTTCAAGCATTTCATCAGTTTCAGTTTCTTTGACAAATTCCTCCCAGCTGTCAATAAGGATGGTTTCAAATACGTCCCAGGTCTTTTCTGGTCCCAGGATAAAAAAAACATTAAACTCCAGCACTGAATTAAGGTTATTTACTAATGGCTGGTCCACTTCGAGCGAATACTTTTTATATGCTTCAAGAGTTATGCCTTTTTTCAAATTATATACCATCATTACCGTATGCATCAGCTTCTCCTTTACCTTATAATTTTCGTTATAAAGATGATAATTTCATGGTTATTAAAAAAGTTAATAATTTTTTTGCCTTCTTTTGATTTTTATCTAATTTATTATTAATATAATAACATTATAATGGTAAACGATTAACATCACACATATATATTATACAAAAAAGAAATTAAGATTATCAAGGAGAAAATGATGATTAAGCCAAAAGTAGGGATATGTACATGCATTATGAAAGGTTTTAATATGGACGAAGGGGACTCTGTCAAATACCAGGAACTCCTGGTCGAGTCCACTCAAAGACTTGGTTTTGAGCCTACTGTCTTCAATGAATTTATCTCCAGCGCTGAAATTGCAAAAAATGCTGCAGATTTTTTCAATGAAAAGGGTGCGGATCTTTATGTCCTTAACCTGGGCACCTTTACTGACGATTTCAGGGTAATGCCGCTTTTTACCGGCGCAAACACACCTTTTATAATATGGGCTCACGATTATAATGCTTTTAACATCTCAATAACCGGTTCCCAGAATATTATGCCCAACCTTTTCGACCTGGAAATAGACTACAGGTTTATTTATGGAAAGTTTGATGACAGTATTGCCCTGGATGACTTCTACAAGTTTGCAAGGGCATGCGCAATGAAAAATAAATTGAAAAAAACTAATATAGGATATGTTGGCGGGCACCCAAAAATAATGACAAGCCTTACTGCTGACGAAATAATGATTAAAAAAACATTTGGATTGACGATTGTAAATTTTGGCAATGAGGATATATTACTTGGAAGCCAGGAGATTGAGGCGGTCCAATCAAAAAAAATCTGGTCAGAAATAAAGGCTTCTGCAGGAAAAGTGGATGCTTCTGATGAAATGGGAATGATGACATCTTCTATCCTTGCATATGTCTTGAAAATGGTGAAAGAAAACTCCCTTGGCGCGATTTCTATTAATTGTTTTCCGCACCTCAAAGGAAAAGTCTGCATACCTGTAGCAAGATTAAATGATATGGGCATACCCGCTGCATGTGAAGGAGACCTGGATTCCACTATATTGATGTTTATGCTTTACCATCTATCCGGCAAACCTGTCTCCAATGGGGACCAGCTTAAAGTTTTTGACCTGGACAAACCCGGAAATTCCCTGATGTTTTCGCACTGCGGGGCAGGCGCATTTACGCTTGCTGCAGACAAAAGCGAGATAACAATCCATACAGATTATGAAACTGGCGAAGGGATAGCAGTTTATTTTCCTGAGAGGATCCCGGGTGAAGTCACAATGGCTGCTATGCATGGTTCAAGACAGGGATACCGGATGTTTATTGCTAAAGGCCAGGCGCTTGATACAAACATGATGGAATATTATGAAGGAAACCCTATAAACATAAGATTTGATTTCAATATAAGGGATATGTTTAAAAATATTGCTTACAGCGGTTTCGGCCATCACTGGAACATAGCTTATGGTAATAATGTTGAAGAGCTGATAGAGATTTGTGAACTTCTGAGGATAGATTACACTGTGATGTGAACTTCTTAATAATTGAAAGTTATTGTATGTATAAAAGTACATGCAACCATCTTCCAATTATTTATGTTAAGAGTTAAAATTAAATAGTATTAAAATATGTGTTAAAAACTGATTAAGAAAAGTTTAATAAGGCATTATAATTTGTATAGACAGGGGAACAACCTTTTCTCCCCTGTTTATTAATATAAAGGGTATATTTGGATGGAATCTCAGAAAAAATCAGGAGCCGCCAGGTTTGCAAGAATAATATCTTATGTATTTGATGGTTCAGTCCTGGCATTGCCAATATTTATAGCCGCCAGTTTTTATAACCAGTCAAACATAACAGAAATATTGCCCTCGTTTTTTACAGCAATAATATTTATCGCCATTATTCCATACTCCTTTATCCTTTTCCTCTATAAGTCAAAAAGGATAAGCGATTTGCAGATACCCAGAAGGAGAGAACGGCTTTTCCCGCTGCTGATCATAAATTCATGCGTAATAATAGGATTTTTTGTACTTATCTACATGCAGCCTCAAGGACTTCTTTTAAGCGTTTATGCGATTTATCTCCTCGGTCTTCCTCTTGTCAGCCTTATAACACTCTTCTGGAAAATAAGCTTCCATGCCTGTTATATAACCCTTTTCTCATTTGTATACCTGATAGTGTTCGGGAAGTGGGCGGTCCTGACATTGGCGCTTATACCGCTTGTTGGATGGTCGCGAATCAAACTTGGGAGGCATACGCTTGCGCAGGTCCTGGCCGGGATTGCTGCAATGGGGACAATATCACTAACTGTTTTTTATATGACCGGATTTCTTACAACTGATTACTGGGCAGTCAGCGAGATATCGTATCTGTTTAGAAGCACCTCAAGCTACATAGCCCTTGTACTCCCGGGATTCGGGGTTTGCCTGGTATTTATTGCTTCCTATATATTCCTTAAATTATACCTTAATGCAAAAAAGCCGGATTCAGGCGCATTCAATATAATCCACCGATTACCTGATTAATAGTGATATATGTGATATATAAAGCATCTGCGCATATATAAGGCCCGCCTGTTGGGCCCAATATTAAAAAAATATATTAATAACAAACAAATATATAAAATAATTTATAAATATATTGTTAAAAGTATTTAAAATTATTTAATTTTATTGCATATTATTATAATGAATCCAGCAAACTGGACCGGGGCCCTGAAACCATTAGAATGTTAAAAAAGATAGAATCTGGACCAGGGATAAGATTTTATAATATAAAACAGGAAGTAAAAAAGGAATGCCGGCTTTTATAACACATTGCCTCTTTGCCGAGGAAGTCCTCGAATCGATTGATTTTGAAAAAATACAATCACTTAATATAAAAAAAGAGGTGGCGTTGCGGAACCCTCTTTACATGCTCGGGGCCCAGGGACCGGATATATTCTTTTTTTACAAAGCAAAGCCATGGCAGAAATATGACGGCATTGAAAAACTGGCAATGATGATGCATGACAGCAGGACCGGGGACTTTTTTTCTGAAAGCGCCGAATATCTCAGGACTTATTTAAAGGCAGGGAGCAGGTTTTATTCGATACTTGCATATTTGCTGGGATATATATGCCATTACAGCCTTGACAGGAATGCCCATCCGCTTATACATTACAAGTCCGGCATCGATACAAAAAAAGACAGGTCGACCCACAAATACCACAATTACCATAAAAGGTATGAGGCTATCCTGGACGTGTACATGCTGAAAAAAATCAAGGGTCTTGATGCTTATAAATTCAATACTGTGCAGCTTATATATACAGACGGGAAGTACAATGAGACCTTAAAGAGCTTTTACTTCTATATAGTAAACAGGGTCTACAAAATAGATATAAGTGAAAAGCAGGTTGAAATCGCCCTGCAGGACACTTTTTCCATACTTAATGCATTGCATGACCCTAATGGGGCAAAGTCCGCTGTTTTCAGGGCAATTGAGAAAATATATGGTAAAGAAGATGACATCCTTTCGCTTATATATCCAAGAAATATCGACAGTTATGGAGATTTCTTAAATCTTGAAAACAAAAATTGGGTTCACCCTTGCGACAAAAACCTGTCCTGCACCAAATCATTTGCCGATATTTATAATGATGCCAAAAATGAAGCTGTTAACCTTGCAGAAGATTTTATATCATATGCAGCAAACACGACCCACAAACTTGATTTTTTTAAAAAATTTAACTTCTCGTATGCAACGGGACTTGACTGTGAAACTGCTGAAAACCTGAGGTATTTTGATTGTATATTTGATAAAACAGGAAAGTCATTGTAATTATTTAATATGTGTAATAGAATTTGTAGGTTTTAAGTAAAGGTGTTCTGGACTACTATAAAATGTAAATAACTGGAATTTAAAGAAGAGATCAAGTTGGCTGAAACAAAAACAAAAGAAAACTTAATAGCAACATTTAAGAATAGCAGCAGGGAAAGAGGCCTAAAGGTCACTCCTCAGAGAACTATTATTTATGAAGAGCTTCTTGATTCTGATGATCATCCTAATGTTGAATTGCTTTACAACAGAGTCAAAAAAAGACTCCCCGATATATCTTTTGACACTGTTTACAGGACTCTGATGACATTTTATGAGCTGAAGCTTGCCGGGGTGGTTGAAGGGCTAAGCAATACTAAAAGATACGACTATAATACCAGCAAACACTATCATTTTATATGCCTTAAATGTGGAGATATCCAGGATATAATTGAAGTGCCTTTTGACTTCAATACACCTGTAGATATCGAAAAAAAATATTCACCGTCAAATACCCGCATCATTTTTGAAGGAAAATGTAAAAAGTGCTGATAAAGCAAATTTAGTTTTTCCTTTTTTTGGGCCTTGGCCTTATTTTATTTCGGGCTATATTCCAATTATCTTTATCAACACACGCATCTTTCAGTGAGTGGGTTTTAAGACACACTAAACCATACATGCCTGACTTTCTTTCTTCTACTGCAGATACAATTATTATACAATTATTATATTTTTAAATATTTGTAAAATTCGTTACAAATCACTTGACAATATCATAATATATTAATATTATGTAATAACTATTATTAATTAGTAGCAATGCTACTAGTAAGAGGAGGTACATATGAAAAGAAAATTTAAGGTCATTATAGCTGTCCTGACTGTTTCATTATTCCTGGCTATGATGATTGCTCCGTCAATGCTTTATGCAGAAAGCACCAAAACTATAGTTCAGACCGCAGTTGAGGCAGGAAGCTTCAACACCCTGGTGGCTGCTGTAACTGCTGCAGGCCTTGCTGAAACACTGTCAGGCCCTGGCCCGTTTACAGTATTTGCACCGACAGATGAGGCATTTGCCAAACTGCCGGCAGGAACCATTGATGCACTTCTAGCTGACCCTAAAGGTGCGCTGACAGATATACTGCTTTACCATGTGGTTGCCGGTAAAGTCATGGCAGCAGATGTTGTAAAACTTGAAAACGCAACAACAGTCAGCGGAAGGATACTTCCCATCAGTGTTTCTGATGCAGGCGTTATGGTGGATGGAGCAAAAGTTGTCGTAACAGACATCGAATGCTCAAATGGGGTTATCCATGTAATTGATACAGTCATGGTTCCCCCTGCCGCAAAATACTCTGTAAGTGATACAGGTGCTGCAGGTTTTGTTACATATCTTTATAACGGTCTTCTTGGAAGAAACCCTGATGTTGATGGTCTAAATAAATGGGTAGGCGGACTTGAGAGTGGAGCAATGGCAGCTGATACAACAGTATCAGGAATACTTGCAAGCAGCGAAGCCCAAGGTATGATATCAGGTTATTCTGATGAAATGTTTATAGAATACATTTATATGGGTTTATTTGGAAGAACCCCTTCTAAAGATGAAATAGCCGCCTGGAAAACACCTCTTTCGGCAGGCGCTTCCAGAATGGATGTTGTAAAGCAAATTACCAGATCAGGCGAGTTTATACTCCTTAGCTCAAAGTATGGGGTTAAACCATTTATAACTGATCTTGCAACAATTCCTGTTACGGCTATTAATGCAGGAACATTCAATACACTGGTGGCTGCAGTTTCAGCTGCAGGCCTTGTTGAAACACTGTCAGGCCCCGGGCCCTTTACGGTATTTGCTCCAACTGACGCAGCCTTTGCAAAACTGCCGGCAGGTACAATTGACACACTTCTGTCAGACCCTAAAGGTCAGCTCACAAGCATTCTGCTGCATCATGTTGTATCAGGCAGTGTAATGGCAGCAGATGTTGTAAAACTTACAAGCGCGACTACTGTAGGAGGCACCACACTACCTATCAGCATAGTTGACGGCGCAGTAATTGTTGATGGAGCAACAGTAATCGTAACAGACATATTGTGCTCAAATGGAGTAATCCATGTAATAGATACAGTTATGCTTCCTTAAAAATCTATTATAACCCGGATATGGTTAAGGTGAATCAGGATAAAAAAATAAAAACACCTGAAAAACATTAAAAGGTTATATAAAGGTTAAAGTAAATAGGACCGGCATATAAGCCGGTCCTATTTTTTATGAGATAATTAAAAACGCTGCCTATTTTTTAAACTTCATTGAAAAAAACCAGTCTTTTATAACCATGGCAATTCCACCAAGTCCAAATATAATGCCCGCAAACATCATAAGGCTTCCTGCAACAGGAATAGAATAGGCAAGCATAATGATTGCAAGCCCTATCAGGTATGCAAGGACTTTGAACTTATATTTACCCAGGTCAAGCTTGGACTTAGAAAGAATCACAGTTCCTAACAGGTATGAAAGGAATACCGTGCTGGCGTAGATAGTTATAGCATAAACAATAAGGATTATTGCTGTAGATGCAAATGTTATTATGCCAAGACCAGCGCCTGCAAGTGTCAAAAGAAGAATAAAACCGATTATCCAAAGTATCAGTACAGCAATAGGTATGCCGAATAAAGTAACCGCGCCTCCGGCAGTGCAGTATCCGAATGAGCGGCGCATTCTTTCATTGAACTTTTTAAATATAGACGGTATTCCAAGCAGGAGCAATATACCCAGCACAAATAGGCTGAGGAAAGATACTATGTTGCCGATAATATAAGCTGCTCCGAGCATTCCTCCAAGAACTCCTCCGAGCATTCCTCCAGAGATGCCTACAGGAATCAACGCAGATTTCAATTTTGCATCTTTTGCAGGTTCCTGGATTTTGTTGAATTTTACATTTCCCGAAATTTTTGCACCGGGCGCAATATCGGCTTCTTTAGCCGAAGAATATGTTACGTCCCCTATAATTTCAGCCGTATTGGTTATTTTCAGGCTTTCGACATTTCCTATATCTACGCCATTTGCTATCTTGCCGGATATTACAATGGAACCGCCTGAAGCAATGACCTTGCCTGCAACATTTCCGCCAATTAAAATCCTCGCGCCGTTTATTACCAGGTCACCGCCGATTAATGCTTTGGAAGCAACAGTAAGCATGCCTCCTGCAATTATGGCATCGTCTGCAACTTTGGAGTCAATCCGTATTGAACCTCCTGCTGCCCTGATGTCATCCATAGCTGCCCCGCTAAAATCAAGCTCTCCCCCGGCAGCAATTATATCCTCACTGACAGCGCCGGTAATATTAAGCCGTCCGCCTGCAGCCACCAGGTCCCCGTTAATATTGCCGGATACATTCACAGTATTGCCGGTGAGATAAACATCGTCCTCGATATTTTCTGTGATATTTACTGTTTCATCACTTTTTGTAGTAAAAGCAAAAAGCGGTGTTGCAAATGCAAATAATACAATTGCAGTAATAATAATGAAAACAAGTGACTTTTTCATAATATCCTCTCTCAATAATATAATGATTATTTTTTTACAAAACTTAATATTACCACAAATCTTGCAATAATATTCATAATTTTTCCCTTATATATTAAAAACACTCGCGACCTACTATAATAAAGATTAGAATATCACTTTAATTTACTGTAGCGATTGGAGTAGGAAATGCAACCTCAAATACTGGATGGGGATTTTCCTGCCGGGGCAACCCTTGAACCTTCAGGATTTATGCTGCAGGATATAGAGATAAGATGGGTCGAAGGGCTGATTTTAAAAAGCGAAAGCCTTAAGGGCAAAATCGAAGGAGTCGAGCTTCTTGACAGGGGCAGTCTGGCCGGGGAGCTTTCTGATACCCCTGAAGGGCTCACCCCTCTTGAGGGCGGCATAATCGGCGGGGCTGTTACCGGCCTGAACGGTTTTTTAGCAGGTTATTTATCCCTTTCAGGAAATGAAGATGCTGTGCTGTTTAGCTGCTACCTTAAGGACGGGAGATATTTTGTAGCAATAGCTGATGTGCAGATGTTTGAGAACCTACAGAAAATATAAGGCATATGACTCATTTAGATATGTACTTTCGGCTCTACTACTTTTATACCTCACTTGATACCTGCTTTGATGACAGCTCCAGAGATTTTCCGATAGAAAGCCTGGATCATTGAACCAAAATAATTTATTGCAAAAAATCAATATATGTTTTATTATAAACCAATTACTCATTTATCTATATATTTATAGATTATTATAATATATGTTTATTTTTATAATCATTATTTTAAGATAAAAAGGGTAAAGGGGCAAAGAAGTCATGGACAGCAAAGACATTTTCTGGAATGCAACAATTGATGAATTAAAAAGAGGGTATATTAAAACAGCTGATAATTATATCTGCCTTATATGCAATAAGGAAATAGACAAGGGGGTAATATATCCTGTAGACAGCATGCTTTATACGGCAGAAAAATATATGTCGCTGCATATCGGGAAATCACACGGATCAGTTTTTGAGTATATCCTGGGAATGGATAAAAAATTGACAGGGCTAAGCGAACACCAGAAAAACCTCCTGGGCGCTTTTTACAAAGGCAGAAGCGATGAAGAGACCAGGAAGGAACTGGACATAGGCAGCACTTCTACAATACGCAATCACAGATTCGCTTTTAAGGAAAAAGAAAGACAGTCCAAACTTTTCCTGGTCCTTATGGAACTGCTAAAGCAGAAAGATAAATATGCCCCTGAAATAGTGGATATACATAAAACTGCAAAAATGATAGATGAAAGATACAACATAACATCAGACGAGATGGATTCGGCACTGAAGAAATATTTTCCTGCCGGGATTGAAAGTCAGCTTTCCAAATTCCCCAAAAAGCAGAAGCATAAACTTATAGTACTGAGAAATATTGCGTCAAGGTTTGAAAATAGCAGGGTATACAATGAAAAAGAAGTCAACGGGATTTTAAAGACTGCCGGCGATGATTATGTGACCATCAGGCGCTACCTGATAGAATACGGCTTTCTTGACAGGAAGCCCGATGGCAGCCAGTACTGGCTAAAATAGCAAGGATTAAAACCTGCATTGCCAATATAACGCTTAATTTATTAACAACAAGTTTAATAACATCAAGTAATATTATTCAATAAATAATATTAATCAAAACATACCTGTGCATGCAATAAATATTGCATGCTTTCTATTTTGTGATTATCCTGACAATATCAGCCGTACCCTGTACTGGATATGACTCTGCAACCGGACCTCTAAAAACTACCTCCACTTTATCCCCAAGCTTTAGGTCGGTGTACTCAAAAAGCCTGCTTAAATCATCCTTCTGTATCATCGTCTGGACATCAATATGGACTGAAGCTTTATCGTGTATAGTATCCGGCTCGATATTGCCCTCAACAAGAATATTTGCGCCATCCTTGCCTGTATTTATATCAGTTATAGTGCCTCTTATGCCTATTTTATAATCATCGCTTCCAGAAGGTTCAAGGCCCGGAGAACAGCCTGCCAGCACAAACAGAGTAAGGCATAAAAAAATGATGATAATTTTTTTATTCAATGCTTTCCTCCCTAGAATATTTTAAACCTGGTATCATTTTTTAAATATTGTTTTTATTTATAGGGATTCGAAAAAACCTGGGGGTTCAATGAGGTAATTTTACTTTTTTATCAAGTAAGTTCGATGCACTTGTATTCGCCCTTTTTAAACCTGCCGCCTGCTTTATCAAAAAGGTCCCTTATATGGTTGTCCATGCTAAAATATATTATCTGCCAGCCGCTTGCAGCTATATCAGCAAGTTTATCAACAAGCACCTGCCTTCGCTCCCAGTCCGAATGCTGAAAAGCATCGTCCAGGATTAAAAACAGCGTATCCTGTTTTAGTATTTTTGACGCAAAACCGATGCGCAATGCAAGCATTACCTGCTCCCTTGCGCCGGTGCTTAAATCCCTGATGCAGTAATCCTTGTAATCATCGGAAACCATAAGCGTTTCACCATCAAGGGAAAGCCGCATGTATCTACTGGTAATTTCTGCAAGAGGCTTAAGGACAATATCTGACTGCAACCCTTCGTATATTTTTTTGTCTTCCTCCTGGCGAAGAGCTGCCACTTCCGAATGAACGATTATTCCTGCAATTATTTGTGCTTCAATATTTTTATACTCTTTCTGCTTTTCAAACCTTTTTTGTTTAAGGTTTTCAAGAAGGTGCTGCCAGTCTATACTCTGGTCATCATTTGTCTCCCTGCATATGATATATTTGAGGTTGTTTATGTTAGTTTCAATTTCCTGTATTTTAACTTCGATCTGTTCGAGCTCGGACCCGGCCCTCTCATATTCATCATAGCTGAAAATGATACCAGGGTCCTCAGCGAGGTATTCAATATCACGGACAGCAAGGTCTGACAGTTTTTCGCGAAGACTCTCTATTTCAGCCCTGATTGACCTGTTTTCATCTTTTTTTCCAATCAGCATCGAATGCCACTGGGATTCGGGCGCCTGCCTGCCTGTAAGATTGTAAAGATCCTGCTGGATTGCACCCTTCAGGTCCTGGTTTTTTAACCTTAACCCATCCATCTGGTCTTTCAGGAGCCTGGATTGATCATAGAATTCCTTTTGCTTATCCCTTTCAAGCGAAAGTGTGGCAATACCTGTAAGGTCGGCCCCGGTTCTTTGTTTAAATTCTTTTTTGAGATTCTCCAGCTCGCTACCCGAACCAGCATTCCTGGAAAGGCGGGCTGTTCTTATTACATAGTATGCGGCAAGCCCTGACGCAATAACAAGGGCGGTAATAGTTCCAGCTGCAATTCCGAATATGGAAAAAATAATTGCTGCAAGGGCAAATACGCCTGATAAAATCGCAAATACTATACCGGGTCTTTTAAATGCAGCTGCGGAAAATTTTTCATATAAGGGCAGCGCTCTCTGCATCCACTCATAGTCCTGGCACTTCCTGTTAAAATCCTCAATCTGCCTGGCTTTTTCCTCATACTCACCCATTGCCCTCTCATAAATGCTTATATTTCCTGCTATCCTGTTTAAACCATCTTCGTCATTTTGCGCTAGCCTGCCGTTTAGTTTCTTGATATTTTCTGAGAGCAAATATGCTGTATGGCATTTTGCCTTATACAATTTTTCCCTGTTGTTTTTTAGCAGCTTTTCCTGGGTCCTGTAGGCAGCCAGCACTCCAGCAGCATATGTGGATTCCACCTCAGCAGAAAGCCCATCCAGATGCTCCAGATCTGATTTAAGCTGCCGGTAAGTCCTGCCTTCCCCGGTATTACCGATATTTATATTTCCTTCATCAAACTGCGCGCCTTTAATGGTTCTTGAAATATTACTGTCACTGTCTATGCTGTCAAGCAGGCTTATTCCGGAAAATATTTCCTTTATAAGGCTTTTACCAATGCCGTCATCTGTGGCCTCTATGGCTGCCTCTCCGCCCTTTGAAACAAGCAGTTTGACCAGTGACAGCGGCAGGCCCCTTTCATCCTTTTCCCAGTAGTCTTCAAGCTTTTTTGGTGTACCCGGGGAAAACTCAGAAATCCCTCCGTCTCCATCCAAACCGCTTACTGTTACTTTCCCGCTTCCATTTTCCCTGAACTGCCACCTCTTAATATTTTTAAAAAGCGAGCGGATGATAAATTCAGTCAGGAATGTCTTTCCGCATTCATTTTTGCTGAAAACCAGGTTAAACAGCCCCATGTCCCGGGTGAAATCCCTTATGGGGCCCAGGTTTTTGACTGTTATTTTTTCTATTTTTATTGCCATTTATATTATCCTGCAATAGCTTATTTGACCTAAGCGCTCAATATCAGTCTCAGCGACTGCTCCAGGACCGAATCCCTCTTTTCCTGCGTGTATCCATAATCTTCCGCAACTGATTCCACCCTTGATTTGACCCTTTCAACGACGCTTACCCTTTCAGGGTCATTTAAAATCGAAACACCGCTAAGTTCCGGGCCTTCATGATTATAGAACTTGAATCCTTCAAGTGGCTGGCTGATTGCATTCTCAAGCATTTTTTTATCCGTGGTATATCCCCTGACTTTCAGGCGTATTCTTGCCTTTGGAGCCTCTTCACTGCTTAAACCCCACCCATCAACAATTGCCCTTATTTTATTTTTCATATCTTCAAACTCATCGGCAGTCGGAAGCGCAAGAAGGTTCTCGATAAAAAACAGGTAATCTGTGCTTACTATTTTTTCACTGATGCTTAAGTCCCGGGTGTCAAGGATTATAAAACTTTTTCTCCCTGTCTCATTTATATCCATTCCGCATGGTGAACCTGGATAGCGGACTTTGCCTGATTCAATTTTTTTATGTATATGGCCGAGTATTACTTTAGCAGGATTAAAAAGCTCTATGTCAGATCTTCCAAGGGGCATGTATACACCCGTCTCATAATTATTGGGGTCTTTTGTGCCGGAGAGGTAATCGCCATGGCCTACCAGTATCCACCTTTCCCGGAGCAGCATACTGTGTTTTGCCAGTACCTCACCCATAGATTTGTCCGCAACAAAGGGTACAAAAAGAAATCCTGCCGCTGAATCCTCAAAAGTTACAAACTCGGGCTCACTGTAAACCTTTATATTTCCGGAAGAAAAATACTTCGGGCTTATAACCTGGTCATGGTTTCCCGGTATAACATAAAAATCAATCCCGGCGTATTTTTTATCCCTGCAGAGCTCATCAAAGACAGAATAATTATTGCTTTCCATGTCAAAGAGGTCCCCTGCAATAATCAGCGTGCGGATATCCTCTTTTATTAGCTGGTCAAGTATGTCCCGCAGCGCATTTAAACGTTCGGGGTTTTCCTGCTCCGTCTTTAGATGTATATCTGCTGTTATGGCAATTTTCATGGATGCCTGTATTTTATATTCAAATATTTTTATAAAAATTTGTAAGTATACCAGGTATCGTGATTATTTGAATGATGAATTTTAATTTTACTGCAAGCTGTATACCCTGCCTATACCCATTATCTGCTGGCTTACCTGCGGGTTTCCGCTATAAGCAACGCTTCCTGAGCCTGAAACCACGACATCGAGTTTCTTTTCAACATTCACCTTTGCGCTTCCCGACCCGCTAATATTTACCGTGCATTCTTCAGCCTTAAAATCCTCGGCCTTGAAACTGCCTGAACCGGAAATATTAATGCTTTCCTTTTCCGTGCTGCCTGAAAGCATTATTGAGCCTGAACCGGAAATCATGACATCAAGGTCTTTTGCCTCAAGCGCTGCATCAACCTTTCCTGAACCGCTTATCCTTATCTGCACATTTTTAGCTTTTATAAGTTCTGTCCTGGCATCCCCTGCCCCTTCAAAATATATGCCCTCCAGATTTTTTACCTTAATATAGGCATTGAACTTCCTGGGCCACAGGTATGCCTGCCAGGTATAGGAAAGCACCAGCGTGTCACCCTGAACCTCAGATTTTATGATATGCTGGGAGGAAGGAAGCGCCTCAATAACAACTGATTCCTCATCTGCCTGTGCCAATTCGATATGGGCAAAACTTTTTACCCTTATTTTGCTGAATGGGTCTGTGATCCTGTTTTCATTGACAATGCCACTCATGTATAACACCTCACTTGATATTATTATTTATAATTATATTACAATTTTCCTGATTTTTATTATTTTACTGTCATTTTACTGATAATATTTTTCACAACGATATTTTTAAATGTCACAGCAGAAATTATTAAAAAATACAGTAAAGCCGCTCAACAAAATTGAAATCCCACATATGCTTACGTGCTCGCCTGTTTCAGGCATCTATTAGAGGGCTTCGACATTCAAATTTTCAGGAATGCGCCTGCATCCTCCTGCTGTTTATCACCACTGCCAGGATAAAAATTACAAAGAGGAGCGCAATATTAATATAGAATACGCTGTTTTTTGAAAAATTCTCTGACATATATCCGCTTAGATACTGGAATATTATGCTGCCCAGATAGGCAAGCGCATGGGTATAGGTCGCAATGGTTGAAGCATATTTTGAACCCAGGTTAAGCGCAATGATGATAAGGAAAGTAAAATTACCGGTAACGCTGATACCATACATAAACAGCATGATATTTTTAATAACCAGATTGTTTATAAAAAAAACGCATAGCATAAAAACAAGGGAAAACAAAATTCCCCACATAAGCAATTTTTTCTCATTGATTATCCTTATCAGCCGGTTCTTTAAAAGAAGCCCCAATAGAAGCGACAGCGAGTACAGGGCCAAAAACAGGGAGCTTCTGGATACCGTTACATCCAATGCTTCAAAATAGGATGTGAACCATGTAAAGAAAGTATCCATGACAGCAGCATAAAAAAGTATCATCACGCCTGTTATTATAAACAATGGATGAAGTAGTATCTTTTTATCTATCCTGAAAAAGTTTTTGAAGCTTCTTGGGGTAGTAACTATCCGGGGTAATTTTATTGGCACTAAAAAAAATACCAGCAGAAGCTGTACAATAAAGACGCATAAGAAAAGATACTGCCAGTTAATATCAAGACCTGTAAAAAGGCTCACCAGCAGCGGTGCTATTATGCTGCCTATAGAATAATAAATCGCAGTCTGTATTATCAGAGTTGATTTTTCCTCAAAATAGATATTTCCGATTATTGCAAATATGGTAATGGATAATATCCCTGCGCCAAGAAGGTAAAGGAAATAAAACAGTATGAATAAAGAAAATATTTGCGCCAGGAATAATCCTAACGCTCCAATTGCCAGCAGTACAATGCCCACTATAAGGACTTTCTTAAAACCCAGGATATCTATCAGGTTATTAAGGATGATAGCCACTATAAAAATAGCTACAACAGAAAAAGAAATAGCTGCGCCTATTTTGTCAAGGCCGGTGTCAAGATCTTTTGCAATAAGAGGTATAAGAGGTCCTACAAGCCCGGCGGCAACGCCGAGGATAGCCCTCTGCACATAAGAATAAACTAATAATCTTCTGGAGTTTGCTTTGGAAGAATCAGCCAAAATATATCAGGCTTTACCTTTTTATTATTTCTTTTCTTTTTTAGGTTTTTTCTTTTCTTTGTCTCTTGGACTCTTATCACCCATTTTTACTTTGCACCTCCGCTGCTACATTGCTACATGTTTAAATACTTAAAAAGATCAAATACCATCATTCCCGGCCAGACAATAGCTTTTAAAAAGCCCAGCACCCCTTCCCAAAAAGTGGAAGACTGCTGTATATAATAGATTGCAGCCCCGATAAAAGCCATGAAGTATGCAGCTCCCAGGATACCGCTTGAGCCTCCATTGTTTTTAACATTACCTTTTTTACTACGGCATCCTTCAGAATCATTTTTTACTGAATCATTTTCAACAGTCATTTTGTACCTCCCCTGCAACTTTTTTATTGAAATTATTAAAATAAAAAAGCAGATAATCTTATTATGTTTATTACATTGTATAAATGCACCCGTTCGATGTTTTCCAATATGCTTTAATTCTATTATAAATATTATAATTATTTTTTTAAAAAAATCATTAAAGTAATGAGTTTTTTGATGAAGATTTAGAATAATAGTGGACCTATATAAAAAAGGTGAATGAAAAAAAATACGCAGTTAAAAAAATACAGATTTTTAATTTATTTTATAGAGGCTGCAGGCATTCTCTCTCAGAATCATATTAGCAAATTTTTCGACTTTGGAAATTGCTATCCACCCTGAATCAACCATTTCTTTTAAAGCATTTGCAAGGTCTTTTTTACCAAAAATTGCTCCTGACCAATAAGTCTCTGGAATAATCCCACCATCAGTACCAAAGATTATTTTATCTATCGGAGCCAGTTCAAATAATTTTAAAAAAGCTGTCTTTAGTGCTCCTGCCCCGAAATAAGAACTTATCGCAGAGACATCGCAGTAAACATTTTTGAAGCTTCCAGCAAGCATGCCTGTTTCCTGTTCAAAGGGATGCCCGGCATGCGTCAATACAATTTTTATATCTTTTATTTCTTTTCTGTCCAGAAAACTCATCATCAGTAAGGGATTGGCTTTTTCAAGGTCCAGCGTTGGCACGCTCCCCATGCCAGTATGGATTTGCATTGGAATATTGAATTCGCAGCATTTCTTCAAACTTAAAACCATAAAATAATCCCTAATTATTTTTTCATCCTTTTTGTTTCTGTCACTAAAAAATCTTTTATATGCCTTTTCTACTTCTTTCCAGCTATTAATTCCTATATCCAGACCGGTTTCATAGGCAATTACTGTTTTTAAGCCAATCACTTTCCTGGTTTTAACAGCTTCTGCAATATTTGCATCAAAGAAATGAATTGATTCTTCAAAGCTGAATTTTTTCTCCTCAAAGATTTCATAAATAAGCGGTTCAATCCTAAAAATTTCAGCAGCTCCACAGGGTATTATTTTTTTAAAATCTTCTATATCCACACTTTCAACACCAAACTCTATATGCGGATAACCAGTATCAAGAATCAAAAAATCAAATAATGCATTGTTGAAGAGTTTGCTTATATATTTAGCAGGAGATTTTTTGTATAGATTGTACCTCTCATTGATTATTTCATCTGCTTCAGAATCAGGTGCAAATCCCATTAATTTGCCCAACTCTTCAATTAATTTCTGGGAGGAAAGAGTGTTTTCAACCAATTTTTTATCTGCACCGCCATGGTATAGATTAAAATCAAGCCTGAAGTCAAAACTTCCCTCATTGTCGGGATTAAATGGATGACAGTGCCCATCAACAACTGGTATCTGGTAAATTATTTTCTCAATTTCTTCCTTTTTCATATTCCTAATAACTCCCATTTGAGCACAAATTACTAAATCAACCATGCTGCTTGTACACCGGAATTAACTGCTCCATATATTTTTTCATACTTAATGCAGTCACCTACAGATATTATCTCAAGATCAGGTTTTAATTCTTTTAACCCGTTTTTCATTAAAAGATATTCCTGGTTTAATGATTCAAAACCCGTTGCTATTATTACATTATCGACTTTTACTTTTTCCATATTGCTCTTTTCTTTTTTAACAATAACCCCATCATTAACAATTTCAATAACACTTGAAGGACAATAAAACTCCGCGCCGCTTACTCTAAGCCTTCGCACAAGCATATACTTGTTACCTGGAGATTCGTCATTCATCAGGTCATTAAGGCTGAATTTGTCAAAAAGCTTCACGTTATGCCCTCTTAGCAGTAGATGAAGTCCTAATTCACAACCTATCCATCCCGCTCCAATTATTCCAATATTATTATGCAGCTTCAGGGAATCATTGGCAAAAACTTCAGACGAGCTAAAGACATTTTCAAGACCCAAGCCTTTAATATCAGGGATCTCTGGTTTAGCTCCCAATGCCAGAATAACAATATCGGGATTTAAGCCCAGGATCTGCCCAGTATCAGCATTATTATTCAGTTTTAATTCAATACCAGATTTCGCAATCTCTATTTTATAAAAACCCAGAAGCTGTTTTATCTCTTTTTTAAATTCTGGAATTCCTGCAAGCTGCAGGTTTCCTCCGATATCGCT
>CAYGYY010000029.1:0-630 GCA_964354265.1 uncultured Actinomycetota bacterium | reverse complement strand
ATAACTTCGTGTCCGCGGATACTGGCAGTAAGTCCAGCCTCAATTCCTGCAGGTCCTGCGCCAACTATAACAACTTTTTTAGGCTCTGAAGTTTTCCACCTGATAAAAGCAGAAAATCTTCTTTCTTCCCCAAGATATGGATTTATGGAGCACTTTACCTGCTGCTGGTTCAGTATCCTTTTATAGCATACATTGCACTTAATACATATTTTGATATTGTCGCCATTTCTTGCCTTGTTTACCCATTCAGGATCAGCAAATAAAGCCCTGCCTAAAAACGCTCCGTCTGCTTGTCCTTCCGATATTATTTCTTCAATAAAATCAGGGTCTCCCAACCCGCCGGTAGCAATTATGGGCAATGTGCTGACAACTTTTTTTATCTCTGCAGCTATTGGAACCAGTGGGGGCTTTATATAGATTGAAGGAACAGAGGGAAAATCACTGTCAAGAAACCCCGGCAATGTAGTAGAGAATGCAGAAGCGTGAAGGTAATCGACTATCCCCTGCTTTTCAACATGCAGAGCAACCTGTTTAGCAATTTCAGTATTTATTCCACCTTCAACAGCTTCATAAATACTGCATTTAAAACCAATTATAAAATCATTGCCGCACTGTTTCCTGATTCCAGAA
>CAYGYY010000028.1:0-25683 GCA_964354265.1 uncultured Actinomycetota bacterium | reverse complement strand
ATTTTTATATAGGCCGGGTGTTTGGTGCCTGGTTTAGAAAATATGCCGGTGGCATACGGTGGCATGTAAAATAATATATGGGGACTGTTTATCGTATACCAGTATCTGAACGGGTCGTTAGCTCAGTAGGTAGAGCACCTGACTCTTAATCAGGGGGTCACAGGTTCGAAGCCTGTACGACCCACCATTCATTGCGAGAGTGGCGGAACTGGCAGACGCGCTAGACTTAGGATCTAGTGGGCTAATCACCTGTAGGGGTTCAAATCCCCTCTCTCGCACCAGACAGTATTAAAGTATATTTAAAATGTACGTTTAGGTATTGAAGCATTCATTATAAATAGTTTGAGTAATGAGCATGATAATTTAAATTTAAAATATTGAGTAATGCTTCATAAATGAATTGGGTATAAGCATTTTATGCGGGCAGTCTAAAAAATTGGGTCACATTATAGGAGTGTTTAAAAAAGGAGTGTTTAATTGAGTTACAGGCTAAAAAACTTGAAGAAGATAGAGAATAACAAGGTTATCCTTGATATAGAGATCGCTAATAATTATTTGAAAAAATCGCTTAATACTGCTTATAAGGATATTTCCCAAAAGGCTAAAATCCCTGGTTTCAGGCAGGGCAAAGTCCCTTACAATGTCATTGATATAAATTTCGGCAAAGATTATGTCATAAATGAAGCAGCGACTATTGCAATATCAGAGCTCTATCCGAAGATTATTGAAGATTCAAGAATAAAACCAGTTGATTATCCTAAGATAAAAATAAACAATATAGGAAGCGATATACCACTTGATATAGAATTAACTGTTGAAGTGGAGCCTGAAATATCCCTTCCCAGGTATAAAGGTATTGAAGTTACGGGGATATCTGAAGAAGTAACCGGACAGGAAATCGATAAGCAGATAGAAAACCTCAGGAATAATTATGCATCACTCGAACCTGTAGAAGAAGACAGGCCTGCAGAAAACGGGGACTATGTAATAATTGATTTTGAAGGAAAAATCGATGGCAATTCATTTGAAGGAAACAGCGCACAGGATTACACCTTTGAAATAGGGTCTGGTACCCTTTTTGCTGATTTTGAGAATGCGATAATATCTATGAAAAAGGGTGAAAGTAAAAATGCAATACTTGCGATGCCGGATAGTGTTGCTGACAAGGAAATTGCAGGAAAGCAGGCAGAATTTAAAATTGATTTAAAAGAGATCAAAAGGAAATCCCTTCCCGATATGGATGAAGATTTCCTGAAGAATTTTGGTGATTATAAAGATATAGATGCATTCAGGGCTCACCTTGTTGAAAGAATGTCAGAACAGAAAAAGAAAATACGTAGAGACAGGATAATCTCAGGGATTATTGACAATCTGGTTAATAATGTCAAGATTGATGTGCCTGAGAAAATGATTGAAAGCAGGATAAAACATTATAATGAAGACCTGGAAAAAGAGCTGGGTGAACACAAAATACCAAAAAGCGATTACTTAAAAGCTTATAACATAACTGAAGAGGACTTCGACAATAATGTAAGGCTTTCAGCAATCAGGGAGATAAAAGAATACCTTATTATTAATGCTCTTGAGAAGGCTGAAGCTGCAAATATTGAGCCTACCGATGCACAGATTGAAGAGGAGGCTGAAAAGGTAATTTCAAGCTATAATAAGGAAGAAGAAAAAAACAGGCTGAAAGAATACCTTTCGGGATATGATGGAAAAGAAGATTTGAAAGAAAGCATCAAGAGAAGAAACCTGTTTGATCTTCTGATTAAGAGTGCAAAAATAGTAGAGGAGAAAAAACCGGAAACCGGAAAGCCTTCTATCAGGAAGTTGTGGTCTCCAGGAAGCGGCAAAAATGCAGAGCCTGAAGAAAATATCAATGAAGAGAAGAAACTCTGGGTTCCAGGGTCTGTAAATAGAGAAGAGAGTGAAGAAAAAAATGATGAAAATAGTTAATGATTATCTGATTCCTATGGTAATCGAACAAACCAACAGGGGTGAAAGGTCCTTTGACATTTACTCCAGGCTGCTTCAGGAAAGGATTATTTTCCTTGGTTCTGAAATAGATGACAATATGGCAAATGTTGTAATGGCCCAGATGCTGCATCTGGATGCTGAGGATCCTGAAAAAGATATCCAGCTTTATATAAATAGCCCAGGCGGTGCAGTAACTTCCGCTCTTGCTATTTATGATACAATGCAGTTTATAAAGTCTCCGGTGTCATCGATTTGCATAGGCCAGGCAGCAAGTGCGGCAGCAGTGCTTCTCCTTTCCGGAGAAAAAGGAAAAAGATTCTCACTGCCTCATGCCAGGATACTGCTGCACCAGCCATCGGGTGGCGTGCAGGGAACCTCCATGGATGTAGAGATACAGACAAGGGAAATTGTAAGGTTGAGAAAGCTATTAAACGAGATAATAGCCAGTCATACTGGACAGGAAATAACAAAGATTGAAAAAGATACTGAAAGAGACTTCATCCTGGATGCTGCAGAAGCTAGAGAATACGGCATTATAGATGACGTCATAGAAAAAAAATAGAGAGGGATGAGTGTAATTGTCACAGAATGATAAGAAGAGTGATTTTCTAAAATGTTCCTTCTGCAGCAAGCCCCAGAGCCAGGTCAAAAAGCTTATTGCAGGTCCTGGGGTTTATATTTGTGATGAGTGTATTGACCTGTGTAATGAGATTATTGATGAGGAGCTTAAAGAAGAAAAAGAAGTAGATTTCAAGGATCTTCCTAAACCAGGAGAGATATATAATACTCTTAACGAATATGTTGTCGGTCAGGAAAAAGCAAAAAAAGTCCTGGCGGTGGCAGTATATAACCATTATAAGCGCGTAAAATACGGCTATTCGCTTTTAAAGGAAGATATCGAGATACAGAAAAGCAATATACTCCTTATTGGGCCGACAGGATGCGGCAAGACCCTGCTTGCGCAAACACTGGCAAGAATATTGAATGTCCCTTTTGCTATTGCCGATGCCACAGCACTGACAGAAGCGGGTTATGTTGGTGAAGATGTTGAGAATATTCTTTTAAAACTTATACAAAATGCAGATTTTGACATTAAAAGAGCCGAAACAGGGATAATATATCTTGACGAGGTTGACAAGATAGGCAGGAAATCTGAAAACCCTTCAATTACAAGAGATGTCTCGGGCGAGGGAGTACAACAGGCATTGCTTAAAATACTGGAGGGTGCTGAAGCGAATGTGCCGCCGCACGGAGGCAGGAAGCATCCCCACCAGGATTTTATACAGATCAATACTTCAAATATACTTTTTATTTGTGGGGGCACTTTTGATGGACTTGAAAAGATTATCGAAAGAAGGCTCAATAAAAACAGCATTGGATTTATAACTGAAAAAATACAGAAAAAAACTGAAAAAATAGATTCACTTCTATCCCAGGTACTTCCTGAGGATCTTTTAAAATACGGGATGATACCCGAATTCATAGGACGTCTTCCTGTAATGAGCACTCTGACAAATTTGAGTGAGGAGGACCTGATAAGAATCCTTGAAGAACCTAAAAATGCGCTTGTGAAGCAGTATAAGAAAATATTTTTAATGGATAATGTTGACCTTCTGTTTAAGGAGGATGCGCTTAAATCAATTGCGGCCCTGGCTCTTAAGAGGGGAACCGGTGCAAGGGGGCTTCGTTCAATAATGGAAGAGATAATGCTTGATGTCATGTTCGAGATACCTTCAAGGGAGGACATAAAAAGATGTGTCATAACCAGAGAAGTTGTTGAAAGCAGGATAAAACCATTGCTGCTTTCAGACCTTGATAATGCTGATTTGCTTACAGATCAGGAGAAACTTGCGTAAATGGAAAAACTTCCGGATAAGTATAACCCTGGGGATTTTGAGAGCAAAATCTATCAATACTGGCTGGAAAATAATTACTTTCATGGCAGCATATCAGGTGAAAAAAAGCCATACAGCATAGTCATACCTCCTCCAAATATAACAGGTTATCTTCATATCGGTCATGCGCTTAACAACTCCCTTCAGGATATTATGATAAGGTATGCAAGGATGAAGGGGTATAGCGCCAGCTGGTTTCCAGGTACAGACCATGCCGGTATTGCAACCCAGAATGTTGTAGAAAAAGAGCTTAACAAAAATGGAATAACCAGGTTTGCGCTTGGCAGGGAGAAGTTTGTTGAAAAAGTTTGGGAGTGGCGCAGCCAGTACGGAACCAGGATAATTTCCCAGCTTAAATGCCTCGGCTGTTCCTGTGACTGGGAAAGGTTAAGGTTTACATTTGATGATGAATATGTAAAAGCTGTTAATCATGAATTTGTGACATTATATAATGCAGGCTTGGTTTACAGGGGAAATTACATGGTTAACTGGTGTCCCAGGTGCCTTACTGCGGTATCAGATATTGAAGTAGAGCATAAAGAAACAAAAGGCTGCCTGTGGGATATAAGGTACCCTTTAATTAATGAGCAAACAGGTCTTCCAAGCAAAACCGAATTCATAACAGTGTCAACCACAAGGCCTGAAACAATGCTGGGAGATACTGCAGTAGCTGTTAACCCCGCAGATAAAAAATACACCAGTTTTGCTGGAAAGAATGTGCTTCTTCCACTTATGGAAAGACTGATTCCTGTTATCCAGGACAGCTACGTGGACACCAAATTCGGGACTGGTGCCGTAAAAGTCACGCCTGCGCATGACCCGAACGATTTTGAAATTGCAAGCAGGCATGATCTTGACAGGATAAATGTCATGACGGATGCAGGGATAATGAATGATAATGCAGGTATTTATAAAGGTCTTGACAGATATGAAGCAAGGAAAAAAATCCTTTCAGATCTTGCCAGTTTCGGGTATCTTGCCGGAAAAAAAGACCACATTTTATCAATGGGAATATGCTCAAGATGCGATACCGTAATCGAACCCAGGATATCCCCGCAGTGGTTCGTTTCAATGAAATCACTTGCAGGTCCGGCCATAGAAGCAGTGCGTGAAGGAAGAATAAGATTTGTACCAAAAAAATGGGAAAAGCTGTATTTTAACTGGATGGAAAATATCAGGGACTGGTGTATATCAAGACAGCTCTGGTGGGGCCACAGGATACCAGTCTGGTATTGCAAAAATTGCGAAGCAATGATCGTTTCGGAGACATCTCCAACTGAATGCAAGTGCGGCAGCGCTGAATTCAGGCAGGACGAAGATGTCCTTGATACATGGTTTTCATCCTGTTTATGGCCGTTTGCAAGCATGGGCTGGCCAAAAGAAGTCCAGGAACTCAAGTATTTTTTCCCGACAAATGTCCTTATTACTGCACATGATATAATATTTTTCTGGGTTGCCCGTATGATAATGATGAGCCTTTATTTTATGAAGGATATACCGTTCAAGGAAGTTTTTATTAATCCGCTCGTAAATGACGTTTTTGGTCAGAAGATGAGCAAATCAAAGGGAAATGTTATTGACCCCATCACAATAATAGAAAAAAATGGGGCAGATGCCTTAAGGTTTGCGCTTGCTTCACTAACGACCCCTGGTAAGAATCTTCTTTTGGGAGAGGAAAAAATAGAGGGTAGCCGTAATTTTGCAAACAAGATCTGGAATGCATCCAAATTTGTGATGTCAAACTTACAGGACATAGATGTGTTCAATATAGATCCAAAAGAACTGGTGCTGGGAGAGTGGGACAGATGGATTCTTTCAAGACTTTCAAGGACTATAAAAAGCCTTGAAAAATTCCTTGAGAAATATACTATTTCCTTTGCATGCAAAACCCTCTCAGGCTTTTTTTGGAATGACTTCTGCGACTGGTATATTGAAGTGGCAAAAGTCAACCTTTACTCCGAACAGACAGGGCCGGCACAAAAATCAACTACGCGATTTATTCTCTGGTATGTGCTCGAGAGGTATTTGAGGCTTCTTCACCCTTTCATGCCTTTTATTACAGAGGAAATATGGCAGAATCTCCCACACAGCGGAAACAGCATTATGGTATCAGATTTTCCCTCTGTAAGCGACAGGATACTGGACAGGATAGATAGTGAGTCAGAAAATAAAATATCAAAGGTTTCCAGTCTCATCAGTGAAATAAGAAAAATAAGGTCAGAGCATACAATAAACCCTGCATCGAGGATAAGTGCATATATGAATCCTTCTTCTGAAGAAGTCGCAAGACTTATAATTGAGAACACAAACTATATAAAGAATCTGGCACGCCTGAAGGGACTATCGACCGGCGTTCCTGATGATATGAAAGGTTTTGTCAAGAGTTTAAAGGATGATAATGAGCTATATGTATGCATATTCGACTCCATCGACCGTGGTATGGAAATAAAAAGATTAAGTGATGAAATATTAAAACTGACGGCTGAAATGGAAAAAAGCAGGACTAAGTTGGCAAATCCCCAGTTTATAGAAAAGGCACCGAAGGAGATAATAGATAAAGAGAAAACAAAATTATCTCAGGCTTCCAGGGCGATCAGTGTACTGCAGGAGCAGGTCAGGCTGATAAACGGGCTTTAAAAATACAATGAAAAAATTTAGCTATATTGATGCTACGGAATACCTCGATAAGTGTCTTGTTTTTGGAATAAAACCGGGTCTTGAAAGGATAATGAAAATCCTGAATATCCTTGGAGAACCTCATAAGAAAACTGATTTTATTCATATAGTTGGCTCCAATGGCAAGACTTCGACTGCAACTATGACAGCAGCAATACTATGTGGCCAGGGTTTTAGAGGCGCTTATCATATTTCTCCGCATATAAGCGAATATACAGAAAGGTTCTGGCTCTGTGGCAACAATATTTCAAAAAAGAGATTTGCCAGCCTGTTTTCCAGTATTTTTCCGGTTATAGAGGAAGTCAACAGCCTTGATATAGGCGGTAACGCGACACAGTTTGAAATCATATCCGCAATGGCTTTTCTTCTTGCAGCCGAAGAGCATCTGGATGTAATGGCGCTCGAAGCCGGAATGGGCGGCAGATGGGACGCTACAAATGTCGCTGATTCAAAAATAGTCGGACTTACGGGCGTAAGCCTCGAACATACCGCCATCCTTGGAAAGACTATAAAGGAAATAGCAATTGAAAAAGCTGAAGTAATAAAGCCACGCGCCAAAGTCGCAACAACAAGCGTTGGCGAGCCTGTCCTGTCAATATTAAAAGATAAAACAGAAAAAACCGGATCCAGGCTTTATATTTTTGGAAAAGATTTCAATATTGTGAAAATGGAAAAGCGGTATCTTAAGGGATGGAACGTGGATATAAAGGGCATATATGATATTTATAATGGACTTTTCATTCCTATTTTAGGTAATTATCAGCCATATAACCTTAGCCTGGCTCTGGCTCTGTCAGAACTTTACCTTGAAGACTCTGGCAGTAAAATCAACCATGATAGCCTGCGCAAAAGCCTGTCAGTTATAAAAGTGGCAGGCAGGTTTGAAATACTCGGGAAGCGGCCCATAGTCATTGCAGACGCATCACATAACCCGGAAGGCATACAGAACCTTGTTAAGAATATTTCAGAGAATTTTGAAGGAAGGAAAAAACTCGTGATTTTTTCAGTACTTAAGGATAAGGATTATGTAAAAATGCTGGGTGGTATTATGGAAATAAGCGATACCATTATTTTGACGTCAAGCAATACTTCAAGAAGCCTGCCTATTGAAATTCTAAAAAAAGAATTGTATAAATTACTTCGGACAAAAGAAGAAGTAAAACATAGAGCACCTGTGAAGATTTATACAATTGATACAATAGCAAATTCTCTAAATTTTGCTTTAAAAATTTCTGACAGTAATGATATGATATGCATTACTGGTTCAATAACCAATCTCGAAGATATCGTTTAGGAGGATTAATGGATTTTTTAAAATATTTTGATGACATCATAAATTTCTTTAAGATGCCGATCTGGAGATACCTTGCTTATGGCATTATATTTTTATTAGTAGTGGTCTGGCTTTCATGCGTATACTGGACGTACAGAGATGCGCGGTTGCGTAATACCAGCGCAATTTTTTGGGCAATAATTGTACTTGTATTGAATTTTTTAGGCCTGATTATATACCTCATTATAAGGCCGCCTGAATATATCGAGGATATAGTGGAGAGGGACCTCGAGATAAGAAGGATGGAGATGCTCCTTGCAGCAAACATTCACCGATGCCCTACATGCGGAAAAGAAGTCGGGGAGGATTTCGTAATATGCCCGAATTGCAGGAAAAAACTGAAAAAACAGTGCATTCAGTGTGAAAAACCACTGAACCTGGACTGGAAAGTGTGCCCATACTGCAAGACAGAGCAGTAGAAGCGGTCCGCATGCGGATCGATAACAGCTGGAACTATAAAATAGTGAAAGTCGATATAAATGGAAAAGAGCCTCGTAATAATCAAGCCTGATGGTGTAGGTAAAAAAATCATAGGAGAGATAATCTCAAGATTTGAAGATGATAGTTTATTTATAAGCAGATTGAAAATGATACAAATAGACAGGGATCTTGCTGAAATACATTATCGCGACCATGCAGGCAAGCCTTATTTTCAGAGGCTAATGAACTATGTAACAGCAGATAAGGCGGTTGTAATGGTAGTTGAGGGAGACGATGCAATTAATAAAGTCAGGAATATAATGGGTAATACTGATCCTGAAAAAGCATCAACCGGGACGATTCGGGGAGAATTTGGGACTGATGTCACTGTGAATGTGGTGCATGGTTCTGATTCGCCTGAAAGCGCAGAAAGAGAGATAAGGCTTTTCTTTAAAAACTATTTTTAACAGGAGAATGATGAACAAAAAAAGAGGTGTCTTGACCTTTTTAATAATACTTGCAGGCGGTGTGATAGGCGCGATTATTGGTCATGTATTAAAAGATGTCGTACCTATACTGGATAAAGGTCTAAAAGTGGGTACGGACCAGTTGAGCCTGAATCTTTACCTGATTGATATAAGTTTCAGTATACATGTAAATATTACGCTTGGTGCAATAATAGGCATTCTTATAGCCGTTTTAATAGCAGATCTTGGAAGAAGAAGAAATCCTTAAAATCGTAAACTTAAAAGCTTTAGAATCTTCAAGCAATATTGATACCTGGAAGTTAATACTTGCGTCCAGTTCACCGAGAAGAAAAAAGATACTTGAAGCATTAAAGATTAATTTTGAGATAATCAAGCCCGAATCAGCCACAGAAAGATATTTCAAAAGCCCCTATGTCACTGCAAAGCATAACAGCAGCATTAAAGCACATTTTGTTTATAATCATGCTATAATGAATAATTCAAATTACAGAAATGCTGTAATTGCCGGGTTTGATACAATAGTATATTTCAATGGCCGTTATGTGGGAAAACCGGCAAATAAAGAAGAAGCCTTGTTTTTTCTTGAAATGCTTTCAGGAAATACGCATAAGGTTATCACGGGCCTGACAGTCCTGAATGGAGAGACAGGAGAATTTATAACGGATTGTGAAACGACGCTTGTTTATTTCAGGAAAATGAACAGTAAATGGATACGTCATTACATTGAGGTTGAAGATTTTTTAGATAAAGCAGGGGCATACGATATTTACGGGCTGGGAGCTATATTTGTAGAAAAAATCAAAGGATGCTTCTACAATGTAGCAGGTCTGCCAGTATTTAAATTTTTAAACCTGCTTGAAAAATTTAAACTCATTATCTATTAAAAGGAAAATTTTGATATTATTAATAACAAAAGCTAAAAGATAGAACAAATTTAAGGAGCAGTCAGATGTTTGAATTTTATCTAAATGTAATAGGCAGGGATATGGGTATTGACCTTGGAACTGCAAACACACTTGTATTCGTTAAAAATAAGGGTATCGTCCTGAATGAACCATCGATAGTTGCAATTGACAAAGAAAATAAAAGAATCCTTGCGGTCGGTATGGAAGCAAAAAAAATGGTTGGAAGAACACCCGGCAACATCGTAGCAATAAGGCCTTTAAAGGATGGAGTAATTGCAGATTTTGATACCACTGAGAGAATGTTAAGGTATTTTATACAAAAAGTTCATAAAAATATGGCTATTGCAAGGCCAAGGATAATAATATGCGTGCCATCAGGAATTACTGCAGTTGAAAAAAAAGCGGTAATTGAGGCAACAGAACAGGCAGGAGCAAGATCTGCTTATATTATCGAGGAACCCCTTGCAGCAGCTATCGGAGCAGGGTTGCCCATAGATGAGCCCACAGGAAGCATGATAGTTGATATAGGCGGAGGTACTTCCGAAGTAGCAATAATATCCCTCGGAGGTATTGTGGCCTATCAGTCCCTGAGAATAGGGGGGGATGAAATGGACGAAGCTATAATTTATTATCTGAAGAAGGAAAACAACCTTCTAATAGGGGAAAGTACGGCAGAAAAAATAAAAATGGAAATAGGCTCTGCATTTCCTATTGAGAATGAGGGCAAGATGGAAGTCAATGGAAGGGATCTTGTAGCTGGATTGCCAAAGACTATAATAATTACCAGCCAGCAGATAAGAGTTGCGCTGGAAAAAACGCTTAGCGATATAATAAACTCAATTATCGAAGTCCTTGACAATACTCCTCCTGAACTGGCTTCAGACATTATGAAGAGGGGTATAGTGCTTAGCGGAGGAGGAGCTCTCCTTAAGGGCTTAAATGAAAGAATAAGCAGGGAGACGCATTGCCCGGTATACCTGGCTCCTGACCCCCTGGCTGCTGTTGCATTAGGGGCGGGCAGATGTGCAGAGGACTTTAATTCGCTAAAAAAATACTTAAGATATTCGAAGCAATAAAGATGTTTTTGTTTATTTAAAAAATTTCTATCATGGTTAAATTTATTTTTTATATATATGACTCCAGCAAGAAAAAATCTCAGAAATATAATTATTTTATCTATAATAGTAGTAATATGCATAATTGTAATCACTGTCAGTTTTAAAGATTCTGGTATTTTTAAAAATGCAAGATCTGTTACCCTTGATGTTTTCGAGCCTGTCCAGGAAAAGACCTACCTTTTTTTCAGGCCTGTAACCCATTTTTTTGTAAATATCAGGGATTATTTTATGCTTAGGGAAAAAAATGAAACCCTGCAGAAATCAAATGCCGCGCTTATGAAAGACTACAGTGAAAACATCAATCTTAAGGTAGAGAATGACTCATTGAGAAGGCTTCTGGAAATGCAGTTGAGGGAGGAACATGAAAATATCGCTGCAAAAGTGATAGGTTATTATGAGAACAAATGGCAATCAGAAGTTACCATCAACGAAGGCAGCAGCAGCGGTATAATGGAAGGGATGGCAGTTGCAAATGACCAGGGACTTATTGGGGTAGTCATATTCACTTCAAACAATACCAGCCAGGTAAGATTATTAAATGATCCGCAAAGTAGTTTGGGCGCCAGGTTATTATCTTCAAGAAAACTTGGTACGGTAGAAGGCAGTACAAATAAATCAGTTTATCTTAATTATATTGCAAAAGATGAAGAGGTTTTTAAGGGTGATATACTGGTAACATCCGAGTTCGGGGAGAATATCCCTGCAGAAATCTTGATAGGCAGGGTTAAAAGCGTGAGCGTTTCAGATAAGAACCCTTATTCCCAGATAGAAGTGGAGCCCTTTGCGGATTATAAAACACTTGAGCATGTTATTGTAATAAAGGATTGAATAATTTAAAAAATATATAAAGAATCCAGATAATGAAAACAATTTTCAGGATTTTAAATTTTGTAATATTACTGATTTGCATATTGCTCCAGCTTGCATTTTTTGAGAATTTTAAGCTGATAAATATAAGCATAGATATTGTGCTTGTTGCTATAATTGGCATCACCATCTTTGATGGAGAGATATACGGGCTTATCTATGGTTTTATTGCCGGACTGCTGCTTGACCTGATGGTCGGAAGTATAATCGGCGTGAGCGCATTGCTGTATGCGCTTAATGCATTCATAGTCAGCAGGATAATAGGCATAGGGTTCAAAAGGAATACTCTTACGAATATGCTGCTAGTGTTATTAGTGACAGAGGTGAACCTTTTGTTTGTAAGTGGTATTTATTATCTTTTTAACTTTAATGCAAATCCTGTGGAGCTGGGATTTGAAATGTTAGTCAACCCGGTTTTCAATATCCTTGCAATGTTTATACTTTTTCCGGTATTAAGCGTCGGACGCGAAAGAAAGGAAGAAATTGGATTTATCTTCAAAGACAAGGCTTAAATTTGTCATATATTTCCTTATTATACTGATGGCCGGCCTTATGGTGAGGTTGTATTTTTTACAGGTCATGAGTGGGGAGATTTATGCCCAGGAAGCCCAGGAAAGTATATTAAGGTCAAAAAGCGTCCCTGCGCCCAGGGGCAATATTTATGATAGAAATGGAAAACTGCTTGTAAAGAGCATACCGATGCCTGCTGTTGCAGTAGACCCGAGAATTGTTCTCGAGAATGAGGAAGTAATAGATATATTATGCAGTAAACTGGGCCTTTTCAAGTCAGACCTTTATAACAAGCTTAATAAGAGTAATATAACTTACCTTGAAAGAGTTATTTTAAAGCAAAATATCGACTATGGTACCCTTATTTACTTTAAAGAAAATAGCAGTAAGTTGCCGGGGGTTGAAATAGTCGATATATTTTTAAGGGAATATGAATATGGAGGACTTGCCGCTCATATACTTGGTTATACTGGTGAAATAGATGAAGAAAAACTTAAATCCAGCCAGTATAGTGTTGGTTATGAAGGTGGTGACCAGATAGGATTATCGGGAATCGAAGCTGTTTATGAGCAGGTTTTAAAGGGAAATAAAGGCAAGGTAACTTATGAGGTGGACCCTATAGGGAAACCGAAAAGCATAATAGAGGAAATACCTTATACACCGGGAAATGACATGTATCTTACCATAGACATAGACCTCCAGAAAGAAGTCGAAGAAATACTGGCAAGCTCTATATTTGAAATAAGGCAGCAGAAAGTCCCTGATTCGGATGAAAATTATAAAGTGCCGGGAGGCGCAGTAGTCGTGCTGGATGCCAAAAGCTGCGAAATATTGTCAATGGCAAGTTATCCGACATATGACCCGTCAATATTTACGGGCGGGATATCTTCATATGACTGGGCTTTTTTAAATGATCCCAAAAACGAGTTTCCACTGAATAACCGGGCAGTAATGGGCTATCCACCAGGCTCAGTTTTTAAACTTGTTACAGCATATTCCGGGTTGGCTGAAGAAGTTGTCAATAAAGGCAGGTATATAACCTGCAGGGGAATATGGACAGGGCTTGGCGATGATTATCCAAAATGGTGCTGGGCAAAAAGCGGGCATGGAGCTATGAATATTATAAGCGCTATCCAGAATTCCTGTGACATTTACTTTTATGAGGTAGGTTACGAACTTTTTGCAAAGAACAATAATTCAGAGGAGCTGTTGCAAAAATATGCAGGGTTATTTGGTTTTGGAAGCATTACCGGAGTCGACCTGCCTTATGAGGATCCGGGCGTGGTGCCTGATAAGGAATGGAAAAAAGAATACTTCAAAGAGCAGAAAGACAATACCGTCTGGTTCCCTGGAGACACTGTAAATATGGCTATAGGACAGGGCGATCTTTTAACAACCCCGCTCCAGATGGCAGAAGCATATTCAATTCTTGTGAACAGAGGACTTAAAAATACCCCGCATTTAGGTCTGGAAGTCCGGGGTGAAGAAGGCGAAGTAATTGCGAAACTTGGAGAAAATAAACCTCCGGATCTTGATTTGAATTTTGATTATATGGAACTGATAGAACAGGGGATGGAGAAGGTCGTATCCCAGGGTACAGCAGCAGGCAGATTTTTAGGATTTCCCTTAAAAGAGATACCGGTAGCAGGAAAGACTGGCACTGCTGAAGTTATAGGAAAACAGGATTATGGCTGGTTTGTAACCTATGCCCCGATAGGAAATCCGCAATATATAATAGTCGTTATGCTGGAACAGTCAGGCGGAGGCTCGAGATCTGCTGCACCTATTGCCGAAAAAATATATGAATACCTTTTTGACCTGGGGGATGAGTAATAAAAATGCAGGACTCAGCAAAAAAAAGCTATTTAAATGGCAAGAATATAATACTGGAGGATGAAGGAAAAAAGAGCAGGTTTAATTTTGACCTGATTCTTCCCATTGCAGTCTTTCTTCTCGCAGGATTTGGTGTGCTGATAATATACAGCGCAACAAAATATAGCATGCCTGACGGAGTGGCGGACCCTATGTTTTATTTTAAAAGACAGGGATACTGGCTCATTGGTGCAATAGTTGTTTTTGTCCTTCTGCAATTCATTAATTACAGGGCCCTTGCGCGTTTCTGGTGGGTCTTTCTTTCCTTTTCTATAATTATGCTTATAGCAGTCCTTATTTTTGGGTATGAAGTTAATAATTCCAGGAGCTGGCTGGATTTGAAATTCTTCAATGCCCAGCCTTCAGAGCTTGCTAAAATATTAATGGTTATGGTAATTGCAACTATCCTATCTAAATGGCCAAGGGAAAAGGTTGAACGTGTCGGCTTTAAAAAAGTAGCATTTTCCCTTCTGGCAGCATCTGCAACAATTATACTTGTCCTGCTGGAACCTGATTATGGCACTGCTCTTATTTTTTTTATGACTTATATGGGGATGCTCTTTATTTCAGGAGCAAACCTTCTTTATTTTTTTGGTATCCTGGCTGTAACTGTTGGAGGTTTTTTTGCAGCCATCCAATCCGGTCTCATCAAACAATACCAGCTTGACAGGATACTGGTCTTTCTTAAACCTGATATAGAGAGACAGGGCATAGGTTATAACCTTTTCCAATCCAAGCTTGCTGTAGGGTCGGGGGGTCTTTGGGGGAAAGGTCTATTTCTCGGAAAACAGACAAATATGAGTTATGTTCCTGAGCATCATACCGATTTTATTTTCTCTGTAATAGGGGAAGAAATAGGGTTTTTTGGTGCAGTTCTTGTAATAATCGTAATTGCTGTCATAATATGGCGATGTTTTTATGTTGCTGCAAATGCCGGTAACAGTTTCGGAAAGCTGATTGCTGGTGGAATAGGGTTTATAATACTTACTCAGAGTGTCATAAATATAGGAATGACCATCGGCATAATGCCCGTTATTGGAATCCCCCTCCCATTCTTAAGCTATGGAGGTTCAAACCTTCTTGCCATTTTCCTCGGGGTAGCCCTCGTCGAAAATGTGTACATGAGGAGGGAATTGCGCACAAATTATGAAATAGCATATGACGATTTCGATTAACAGGTCGTTAAATACATTTGGCAGGTAAATGATTCGCAGAATAAAATCCCTGAGCTTTAATGAGCTTGAAGAGCTGCTGGAAGGAATCGAAAAACCCGGCAGGTACATAGATAGTGAAATAGGCACTAAGAGTAAAAGCCTGGATTATATAAAGAATAATCCTGGAACAATACTTTCATGCCTTATCTTCCCGGACACTTATGAAGTAGGGATGTCGAACCTTGGGCTCCAGATACTATATAATGTAATAAATAGTTACCCCTTTGCGACTGCTGAAAGAGCTTTTGCGCCCTGGACGGATTTTGAAAAAAAGCTCAGGGATAACATGGTTAAGCTTTTTTCCCTTGAAAACAGGATATTCCTTGATGACTTCGATCTCATTGGATTCAATGCTGCCCATGAGATGCTCTATACAAATATTTTAAACTTGCTTGACCTTTCAGGTCTTGAAATCTCAAGCAACAAAAGGCATAGTATTTTCCCTATTGTTTGTGCCGGCGGGTCATCGACATTTAATCCCTGGCCGCTTTCCAAGTTTATGGATTTCATGGTAATAGGCGATGGAGAAGAAACAATAGCAGCAATAATAGGGGCCATTAGGGATTTCAAAATAGCCAACAGTCCTGGCGGGGATAAGACAGGAATATCGCCTGTTTGCTGTGAAGAGGAAGCCAGTCTCAAGCAAAAACTTCTTTTTTCTATTTCGCAGTTAGAGGGAGTTTTTGTTCCAGAATTTTATAAAATAAACTACACTCCCTGCGGTAATGTAGCAGGTTTTGATTTTAAAAGCCCTGTAAAGAAAACGGTTAGAAAAGCTACTTTCAGGGATTTTGATGATGCGGTCAGAGCAGACAGTCCGGTAATACCAAATATACAGACAGTGCATGACAGGCTAAATATAGAAATCATGAGAGGATGCAGCAGGAGTTGCAGGTTTTGCCAGGCGGGATTTATATACAGGCCTGTCCGGCAGAAAAATGTGGAAAGACTGGTATCTGAAAGCATAGAAGGCCTAAAAAAAACAGGTTATGATGAGATTTCTTTTACTTCTCTTTCTTCCTCTGATTTTAAGGGGATTGAAAGTCTATTAAAGAAAGTTACGAGTGCGGAGGGTTTTGATAAAATCTCTATTTCAATGCCTTCCCTGAGAATGGACAGCTTTACCCTGGATCTTGCCCACCTCATACAAAGCGGAAGAAAAACAGGCCTTACTTTTGCGCCTGAAGCCGGAAGCCAGGGACTGAGAGATAAAATTAAAAAGGATTTAACTGAAAGTGACCTGGTTGATAGTATAAGTATTGCGATGCATAAGGGTTGGGATAAAATCAAGCTATACTTCATGATAGGACTGCCATTTGAGACTGAAGAAGACATTTATTCAATACTTGAACTTATTCGTAAGATAGTTGCACTTGCCAGATCGACTCTTACAGGAAGAAGTATTGGCAGGTTTATGCTGAATGTCAGCATCAATGCTTTTATCCCCAAGCCTTTTACTCCTTTTCAATGGTGCCCTCAGGAAAGCATCAAGAATTTGGAATACAAATTTGGTATTATTGCATCCGGTATACCAAAGAGGTTTGTGAAGCTTCACTGGACAAACCCACAGAAAAGCCTTATTGAGTGCGCATTGTCCAGAGGGGATTCCAGGACATCTGATGTGATTGAAGAGGCCTGGAGGACAGGAGCAAAATTTGATAACTGGACTGATTTTTTTAATTTCAATACCTGGGTAGAGAGCTTCTTAAAAGCAGGAGTAGATATCAGTTTTTATACTGAGCGGCGCTATGGGGAAGAAGAAATCCTGCCCTGGGATATTGTTGATGCAGGGATAAAAAAATCATATTTCCTGCGGGAATATAAAGCTGCAAAGGGTCTTTGATGCACAATAATCGCAAAAGGAGAGGATCTGATACAGGAAAATGCCGGAAGGAATAATAAGATTTAAGTTTTTTAAAAAAAATGAATTAAAATATCTGTCACATCTTGATATTCTGACAATGCTCTCAAGAGCTTTTGCAAGGGCAGGTATCAAATGTGTTTATAGTTGCGGATTTAATCCTAAACCAAGAGTAAGCCTGAGCAATCCTATACCTTTAGGCGTTGAGAGTCTTGCTGAATACTGTGACATCGAACTTGCTGAAAACATGGATGCAAAAGAATTTTTAAAAATAGTTAATAAGCAATTGCCTGAAAATCTTAAGATAACAGATTCAATAAATGCAGACCCAAAGACTCCCTCGCTTATGTCTGAAATCGGTCTTGTCCTTTATGATTTCCAGGTAACCAGTATAGTCTGCCAGGATATGAAGAAAATTACACCTGAGAGTTACAGCAGCTTTGAAAAAAGTTTTGAAGAAACATTGGCGGGAGGTATAAAACCTGGCCCGGGCTTCAAAGAGGGAGATTTTTCCATAAATACTGGTCCGATACATTCATTTGAATTTATTTTCAGTAAAACTTCCACCGGGGGCAGTATTCTTCTTAAAATTTATGGATACGCTAAAATTTTTAAGAATAAGAATAACAGTATCTTTAAATTCAATGAATTCTCCGGAAAACTTAAGGAGATTTTGAGGGAGTATGAGCTGAAAATAATATCTGCACAAAAAACAGAGGTATTTATTATTATTGATAGCGGACTTGTGAATCCCCTTGAAATATTGAAGTTTAAAAAGCGGGATTAATTATTTTTGTCATTATTGTATTATAATAGTATTTCTAATCTAATATTTTTATTAAGTTTTTATATAGAGAGGTAATAAATTGACAATGGAAATGCTTGTCAGTTCAGACAAGAACGAGACAAGAGTGGCTATCCTCGAATCAAAACAGGTAATACAGCTATATTTTGACCGAAAAAAAAGCAAATCAATTGTAGGCAATATTTATCTTGGCCGAATTGAAAACGTATTATCCAGTCTGGATGCTGCTTTTGTTGATATCGGGGAGGAAAAAAATGCTTTCCTTTATATAAATGAGGTAGCCTATGATATGGAGCTCGAGGAAAAGCATGAAATAACCAGGAGGATACATCATGTATTGAAGCCTAACCAGATGGTCCTGGTCCAGGTTACAAAAGACCCTATGAAAACCAAAGGCGCAAGGCTTACTACTTATATATCACTTCCGGGCAGGTATTTGGTGCTTGCACCTTTCAATGACGGCATAGGAGTCTCAAGAAAAGTTGAAAGCAAAGACAGGGAATCCCTGAGGCTCATAGCTGAAGAAATGAAACCAAAAGACTGTGGATTGATAATAAGGACTGCAGCAAAGGATGTCGCAAAAGCAAGGTTAAAAAAAGAACTTAAACAGCTCTTAAAACTCTGGAGCTTTATAAGGAAAAAATCCACAATTACAAAAAACCCTTTCCTGATACAACAGGAATACCCTATCATGATAAGGCTCATAAGGGATATTTTTTCAGAGGATTTCGACGCAATTTATGTGGACAAGAAAGTAATGAAAAAAGAGATCATCCACTATCTTAAAGTCATAGGCATGAACTTTAATAATATTGTACTGCACCATGGCGCTAACGATCTTTTTGAGGAGTATAATGTAAACGAAATAATAGATAGCGCTCTCGAAAGAAAGGTATGGTTAAAATCCGGAGGATTTATTGTCATTGATTATGGCGAAGCCCTGACATCGATAGATGTAAATACGGGTAAATACACTTCAGGCCGTAATTCAGCTCAAACAATCCTGAAAACAAATCTTGAGGCTGCAGAGGTGATAACAAGCCAGTTAAGGTTGAGGGATATCGGCGGTATTATAGTAATTGATTTTATAGATATGAATACCGAAGAAGACAGGCAGCGAGTATACTCAAGGTTTAAACAGCTACTTGAAAAAGATAAGACAAAGACCGAAGTGCTTTCATTTTCAAAACTCGGCCTCCTGGAAATGACAAGGAAAAATGTATCAGACGGCATAATGGGTACGCTATGTAAACAATGCCCTTGCTGTGGGGGCGCCGGATTTATAAAATCAGAGGAAACAGTCAGGCTTGAAACAGAAAGAAAGATAAGGAAACTTTCAAAGGAAAGCCAGGCAAAAGCATTCCTTATAAAGCTGCATCCAACGATTGCATCTCTTATTATAGGAAAAGGCGGCCAGAATCTTCATAATCTTGAATTCCAGACTAAAAAGTATATTGCAGTGAAAGGGGATGAGAATCTTGCGCTTGATGCTTTTGTAGTTGAGGCGGAGGGGACAGCATTGGATATAAAGGAAGCTTCAAAGCCATTTAATATTGGAGACATACTCGACCTTGTAGCGGAAGAGCCTTACTCACATAATAGAAAAGACGCTCTTTCAAGGGTAGAAGGATATGTCATCCAGATTGTTGATGGCAGAAAACATATTGGCAACAGGGTAAAAATTGAAATAACAGGTATTTCTAAAACAAGCGCAGTAGGGATAATTAGGCAATAACTATAAAAAGTTATAAATAGTTTGTTGATTATCAACTTATAATCTATTTATAATAATTTGAAAAACCGGCTGAATACAGTGGAAGACCAGTAGGAGACTGGATATTGACAGGATGTGCTAATGTATGATAAATTACCAATTTGCCATTTTATAGAAAAGTTTTGAATAATTATCGGTTTATGTTTACCTTAAGAACGATAAACATGGACTTAAGAACAGTGAATAAATTTTAATTAAGGAGGCCCAAAATTTACGCGGTAATTACAAGCAGTGGGAAACAATATAAGGTTGAAGAAGACAGGGACATCATTGTTGAAAGAATAGAAGGCAATGAAGGTGATAAGATAAAGCTCACAGGTGTAAATCTTTTAAGCGATGGCGATAAGATACAGATAGGAGCGCCGGTTCTTGATAAAGCTTATGTAGATGCTACAATAAAGAAGCAATTCAAAGGGGACAAAGTAATAGCGTTCAAGCATAAAGCCAAAAAAAGATATAAAAGAAAAGTAGGCAGCAGATCGCTTTTGACCCTTCTTCATCTAGATAAGATCAATGTTAAATAGTATGGGCGATGATTTCTGGAGGAATTTAAATGTCAAGTAAAAAAGGTGTTGGAAGCTCGAGAAACGGAAGAGACAGCAAGCCAAAATATCTAGGCGTTAAAGTATATGGCGGAGGGAAAGTCATTTCCGGCAATATTATAATCAGGCAGCGGGGAACTAAATACAGGCCGGGAATAAATGTAGGGATCGGAAGGGACCATACAATATTTGCTAAAGCAGATGGAGTGGTTGAATTTATTTCCAACAGTACAAAAGGAAAGCTGGTTAACGTTATTACCTCATAAAAGCTATTACTGCACTTGCAGCAAGTATAAGCAATACCGCTATCGCTATAAGCATAAGATTATATTTCTTTATATGTGCAAAAAATCCAATTGCGCATACAATGCCTGCTATGGGAACCAGTATTAGAAAAAATATCCCTGCATATTCAAAAAGGAAGAGCTTTGATGCCGAGGGTCCATTTAATGCCTTTTCAAGCTTTTCAGGACCGATAGTATTAATTGCAAAATCTTTAATCCCGGAAATTTCGAAATCGCCAAAGATATTGATTAAAAAACCTGCAACCATCAAAGCCATTGCAAGTGCAAGGCCGCAGATTGTTATTATATATAGATACCTGCTGAGCCTTTCCCTCTCCGGGGTTACTTTTTCCTGTCTTTTTTTAATATCGGTCATGAGTCTAAAATCAATAGTTTAATACATCAAATCCCCTCAAAAACATCAGGATGCCAATTATAATAAACACTACAAGTATAATTACAATGAGGAACCTGGTTTTGAGTTTACCTGCAGCATATGAACCTGAAACTGCCCCAATGAGCACCCCAATAACTGCTGGAATAGTGATAAGTGGGCTGATATAGCCATTGTAGAAATAGATAATAGATGAAACTACTGCAGTAATGCCTATCATATAACTGCTTGTTGCAGTTGCTACTTTTAAAGGGACGTCCATAATAGTGTTCATTACAGGGACTTTTATTATGCCTCCCCCCACCCCTAGAAGTCCTGAAAAAAAACCCGCAAGTACAGACAGCGCCGAACCATGTGGAACATTCCGTATGCTGTAGCGCACCTGTTTGCCTGTTGATTCATCATAATATTCTGAATTAAAAATGGAAACAGGGTCGGATTTTCTTTTTATGGAAGTATTTACAAGGCCAGTAAACCGGTTTTTAAAATAAGTGAAAAGTCCTGAAGCCACGGTAAAACAACCGAAGATTATAAACAATACATCATTTTTAAGGTAAGCAACTGCAATGCTGCCTGCAATACCTCCTATGGCAGTGGGGATCTCCATCATAAGCCCAAGGTCCACATTGATTACATTTTTCCTGAAAAAACGGATTGATGCAGAAAGTGAAGTTGCAAGTACGCATATTATGCTGGTCCCTATTGCGATATGTATCGGGATTTTTAAGGCCAATGTAAGAATGGGAACAATGATTACTCCACCGCCTATTCCTATTACTGAACCAATTAGGCCTGCAAATATCCCCATAAGGAATAAATAAAAGAAAAAAAGCATTTAAAGCCTTTAAATATTTTATAGATGTTGTTAGATAATTATTCTAAATTATAATATATAATGATTTAAAAAATTATAATTTTTTGGTATTTAAATTAAAATAATCATCTTTGAAAAGTATTTTGGGAATTTTACATCAATGTTTATAGATGAAGCACAAATAAATATAAAAGCAGGTGATGGGGGGAACGGCCTGGTGAGTTTCTTTCTTTTAAAAGGAAGTTACAAGAAAATTGCAAATGGCGGTAATGGCGGGAATGGCGGAAATATTATTATCAGGCCCTCCAGGAGCGTCAATACTCTTATCGGATTTAAGAAAAAGATCCATTTTAAAGCTGTAAACGGGCAAGCCGGTATGCCGAATAACAGGAACGGCAGAAGAGGTGGAGATCTTGTCATTTATGTGCCTGTTGGAACAGTCATAAAAGAAGATGACATTGCAGTAGCTGATTTAAATGAAGAGGGCTTTGATTTTATTGCTGCAACAGGAGGTTCAGGAGGGAGAGGCAATGCGAATTTTGTCTCGCAACTCAGGCGTTTCCCGGGCTTTGCAGAAAAAGGGGAGAAGGTAGCAGAAAGATGGATAAAACTTGAGCTCAGGCTACTCGCCGATGCTGCGCTTGTCGGTTTTCCCAATGCTGGAAAATCTACTATAATAAGCAGGGTTTCTGCAGCCAGGCCAAAAATCGCAGACTATCCGTTCACAACACTTACCCCGAATCTTGGAGTAATAAGTTATGGAGATGATTCATTTGTTGTGGCTGATATCCCGGGAATTATTGAAGGAGCCCACTCCGGCACCGGTCTTGGGGACAGGTTCTTAAGGCATATACTAAGGGCAGAATTGCTTGTACTGGTATTGGACGCATCTTTATTGCTTGACAGCGGTGAAGATGCCCTCAGCCGTACTTACAAAGTGCTAAGAAATGAGCTGAAGCTCTACGACAGGGTTCTTTTTAAAAAAGATTTTATTATTGTCATCAATAAGGCGGACCTTTTTCCAGACAGGACCATACTTTATAAAGAAAAAAAAGGTTTAAAAAGAAAAGCTGCAAAACCTGTGATAGTCATTTCAGCAGTATCAGGAGAAGGCCTTGATGAACTTATTAAAACAATCTATGAAAAAATTATAGCTATAAAAACAGAACAGGATGCCTTGAAAGAAACCCGGTCGCTGTCTGCAGGGACATTCAGGAATTATACACTGGATAAGGATTCTCTTAAATCAGATAAGATAGAAATAATCAAAGACGGTACTGAATTTATAGTAAAGAACAGGCAGCTTGAAAAGATGGTTGGTATGACAGACCTTGAAAACAGGGAGGCTCTGGAGTACCTTAAATATAAGTTAAAAAAGATGAAAATTGGTGATAGACTTAAAAAAATGGGCATAAATGAAGGGAGTACGGTTATTATCGGAAACCTTGTATTTGAACTTACTGAGTAAGCCCCAGGCAACAATAAGGAATAAAAAAACTTGGATAGGAAAAAATATCTCAGACAGATAAGGCGGGTCGTGGTCAAGATAGGGTCCAGCAGTATCACCGGGAACAGTGGTGGTCTGGACCTGGTTAAGATGAAAAAATTCGCCGGGGAAATTGCAGTATTGTTTGAGAGCGGGATTGAAACAATAATAGTTACAAGCGGGGCTATTTCTGCAGGTCTTGAATACCTGGGAATAAGTGTAAGGCCCAGGGAGATATCGATACTCCAGGCAGCAGCTGCAGTCGGCCAGGTGGAGCTGATGCGCACTTATGGAGATCTTTTTGCAGTAAATTCAATGAAAATAGGCCAGATATTGCTTACGCGCGAAGATACTGCCAGGAGAATCCAGTATCTTAATATTAAAAATACTATTGAAAACCTTCTTAACCTTAAAGTAGTCCCGGTAATAAATGAAAATGACAGTGTTGCGGTTGAGGAGATAAAATTCGGCGACAATGACAGGCTCGGCGCACTAGTAGCAAGCCTGACCAGTGCTGATCTTTTAATAATCCTCTCAGATATTGACGGACTCTATGATTCTGACCCCAGGGAAAACCCGGATGCAAAACTTATCTCATTTGTAAATAAGATAACACCGGAAATCGAGGGTCTTGCCGGAGGTATTGGATCTGCCTACAGTTCAGGCGGTATGGTGTCAAAGCTGAAAGCAGCAAAGATATGCGCTTTTTCAGGGATACCAATGGTTATTGCCAACAGCATGCAAAGCAATGTCCTTGAGAAAATAATACGGTTTGACAGTATCGGGACCTTTTTTGCCCCACAGACTAAAAGAAAAGTAAAGAGCATGAAAAGATGGATAGCCTTCGGTATCCAGACAAAAGGCGCTATTTATCTGGATTCCGGTGCAGAGGAAGCTGTAGGATTAAAAGGTAAAAGCATCCTGCCTGTTGGGGTAATAAGAGTCGAAGGAAGTTTTAACAGAGGCGATACCCTGAAAGTATTTTCGCAACAGGGCCGGCTTATTGCAAAAGGCCTTAGCAATTTTTCTGATGGGGAAATAGCGAAAGTTATGGGCAAGAATAAAAGCCAGATATTAAAAGAATTCGGAAGGGAAATGTGTTGTGAAATAATACACAGGGACAGTATGGTTGTTTTTGATGAAAATGACTTTGAGTGATAAAATCTTTAAAATGTTTACCAGAAAGCCATGATCATGAATGAAATAATTGAGATTGCAAAAAAAGCAAAAAAATGTGCGCCGGAGATTGCATTAGTAAAAACCCGGTTAAAGAATAAAATACTGCAGGATATTGCAAATGAACTTATTGGGGCTGCTGACGAAATCATTGAAGCTAATGATACTGACATTAATAATTCCCGTAATGCCGGCATTTCTGAGAGTCTTCTGGACAGATTAAGGCTTGAAAAGAGGGGGATAGAGAAAATTGCAGAGAGTATTAATGATGTAATAAGTCTTGCAGACCCTGTCGGACAGGTGATATTCGGTTATAATCTCACAAACGGACTTATACTCAAAAACATCAGGGTGCCTTTCGGGGTGATAGGGATAATATATGAGGCAAGACCAAACGTGACTGTTGATGCCGCTGTTCTTTGTATCAAGGCAGGAAGTTGTGTAATACTTCGTGGAAGCTCCCATGCACTTGCAACAAATATGAAACTTGTAGAGATAATGCGGAGAGCACTAAAAGAGAATGGCCTTTGCCGGGATATAATACAGATAATACCTACCGGCAGTAGGGAAGATGCAGAAACCCTCATGCAGCTCAGGGAATATGTTGATTTGCTTATTCCCAGGGGCGGAAAAAACCTGATAGATAGTGTTGTGTCAAACTCAAAAGTCCCGGTAATAGAGACAGGCATAGGCAATTGCCATATCTATATTGACAATAATCTGGATGGGATAAGCCTGGATACTATCATTTCGATAATTGTAAATTCAAAGACGCAAAGACCCAGTGTATGCAATGCTGCAGAAAAATTGCTGGTTCATGCCGATGTGGCAGACAGCATACTGCCGGCAGTACTTGAAAAACTGGCGTCAAAAAATGTAAAAATAAGAGCCTGCAGTAAAACCCGTGCAATTTTCCCGGACGCTGCCCCCGCTGATGAAGATGACTGGTATATCGAGTATCTTGACCTGATTATTGCAGTTAAGATAATTGACAGCATTGAGGATGCAGTTTCTCATATAAACAAATATGGGTCGCATCATACTGAATCAATAATTACTTCAGATTATAACAATTCAATATATTTCACCTGCGGATGCGATTCTTCAACTGTTTTTGTAAATGCTTCCACAAGATTTACTGATGGGGGTCAGTTTGGAATGGGGGCAGAAATCGGTATAAGCACCCAGAAGCTTCACTGGAGGGGCCCGATGGGGCTCGCGCAGATAATGACCAATAAATTTATAGTATATGGCAGCGGCCAAATCAGGGAA
>CAYGYY010000027.1:0-26054 GCA_964354265.1 uncultured Actinomycetota bacterium | reverse complement strand
AAAATACTCTATTTTATCTTATCCAGTAATTTTTCTATGGTTTTATTGTCAATATTTTTACTGTCTGATAAAAAATTGGATACCATGCCTGAGGATGTGCTGTTTAGAAGCTTGTCTGCCACTGACATTATGATATTTTTGGACAGCTCTTTCCTGTCTACATTGGCAGTGTATATATAGGTCTTTGCGCTTTTATCCTGTCTCAGCAGACCCTTTTCAGCAAGGGTGGTCATAGTAGACATTACAGTGGTGTAGGGGATAAAGCCCTGTTCCTTTTTTTCCATCTCCTTTCTTAGCATTATTTCATGCACTTCACGGACCGAGATCTTCTCATTGTCCCACACGATCTTCATGATATCAGCCTCAAGGTTGCTTATGCTGTTTAATCCGCTGATCCCTATTTCTTCAGATTTCTTTTTTATTTCTTTTGCCATTGTAGTTCTCCGCTTCTTTTTATTAAATTTATAAAACCCTTTTAAATAATTGTCCTGTATATCCATACTGAGTCAACATAAGTAATCTTTTTAGACCTGATATAACTATCCTGTTAATAAATAAAAGACTTAAAAAAACAATATTTAAATATATTAAAAGATTATATTAACTTTTAATATTATATATTTACTAATACTATCAGGAAATAAATCTTATGGCAAACCGGGCTCTTAAGATATGCTAAAAGACTATGCCACATATATGGCAGGATCTTATCCCGGACTTTATCCAGGCTGATAAGTATCGCAATTCATACTGCTGCCTTAAAAATAACTAAATGGTCCCTTATTTTTAAGGCCGTTTCTTAATACTTCTATAAGAGAAATTGAATTTATCTCCCGCGTGTTATAAAACTACAAAAACTGCTAAAAAAAACTTTAAATATTGCAAATATCCTTATAACTAATATTTCTATATTTAAACAAATAATTTACAAGGAAAACATCAGTTAATAATTAGTGTAAATGATTTATTAATATTTTATAAAAAAAATATTAAAATTTATTAAAAAATCACTTGACATATTATAATAAAAATATAATAATTAACTTAAAATTTTATATAGAAATGTAAATTTAATGAATTATAGTTTCTTAATAGAATTTTTGTTCTAATTCTGATTAATGTTTAAGGTAATGCTGGCAATCTTCAGAAAGCAAAAGGAGGGGAAAAAATGAGCAAGCTGTGGAAAATACTGTTGATTCTCGGTTCACTCATTGGCATTTGCGGCACTGTAAGATGGTAGAAATCTTCCAGGAATAAAGGAGTTATGGGAAAAGTAAATAATTCCTATATTTGAGAAGTAAAAGAGGGGTTCCTGTTGAAAGAAGAAGGAAACAAAGCTGGTTTATTGACTTATGTCTTCTTGGTGTTTTTAGCAGGTATCGCGTCCCTAATTTTTATACTTCTTGAATATAGGAATATTGACTTTTTAGGGGTAGTTTTATTCGGGGGCCTTATATTTGCTTCAGAAAATCTCTCGGCGCCGCTGCCCAAGACGGGAAGCGTATCTGTTAACTTCGGTATATCGCTTGCAAGCCTTATAATATTCGGTCCTGCAACAGGCATGATCGTAACTGCAATATCTATAATAAATATTAAGGAAATAATAAAGAGGGTACCCTATTACAAGCATCTCTTCAATGCGGGCCAGTATCTTTTATCTTTTGCTGTAGTTTCTGTTTTCTTTGAGCAGTTCTATGACAGGTCGCAGACAAATTTTTTCTACGCGCGCAATATCTGGATAATCTTTTTAGTTACTTATATCTTCTTTATAATGAATACCCTGCTCACCTCAGGGGCTATCGCGCTTAGCACCAGCAGCAACCTGATAAACATATGGGTGTTTAATTTTGCCTGGATTGTACCTTTCCAGTTCTTCCTTTCGGTAATTGCTATAGCTATAGCATTCCTTTATATAAAATTCAGCCCGTTTACCCTTATTTTTACAAGCGTTCCGCTGATAATAATCCAGTATACTTATCTTTTGCGCTATAAGGAGAGGAGGACCGTGCTTGCAAGTATTATCCAGATTGTAAAGATAATCGAAGCAAAGGATGTATATACTGCGGGCCACTCAATGAGGGTTGCAGATTACAGCGAAATGATAGCTAGAGGGCTGCGGCTAAATGAATATGATATCGAGCTTATGCGAAACCTCGCAAATCTTCACGACATTGGCAAGATACAGATAGACCTTGCAATTTTAAACAAGACGACCAGGCTTACTGAAAAGGACTGGTCAGAAATAAAGAAGCACCCTGTCGTAAGTTATGAGGTTGTAAAGCAGATAGATTTTTTAAAAGACAGGGCTACATCTATTCTCTATCATCATGAAAAAGTAGACGGGACAGGCTATCCCTTCGGTAAGAAAAACGAGGAGCTGCCGCTTTTTGCAAAAATACTCTGTGTCGCGGATTCTTATGACGCTATGACTACAGACAGGCCATACAGGCGGGCACTTACAAAGGATGAGACGCTTATAGAGCTTGCAAAAAACAGGGGCACCCAGTTTGACCCGCAGGTATGTGATGCAATGATGGATATAATAAATCAGCAGCCTTTAAAAGCTTAAACTATTGGATATACTTCTGGCGCGCGGAACCTCAAAAGCAAAACCCGCATTACAAACTGCCATGTTATTATTTCCCCGGGATTTATGATTATTATTTTTACTTTTTATTCTCCCTTTTAAAAATAGCGGCATTTCTTGAGGATATTTTTATAAAACTTCTATTATTTTTCATGCTGCATTAATATATAATGTTGAAATGTTTATAATGCTCCAGTATAAATTGAATGAGTTAAGAAGCCATATAAATAAACATATAAGTAAAAGATATATTAAAACCAAAAATAGATGCCTGCAAGAAAAAAATATCCCATAAAAAATAATCCCAAAGACAATTACTGGATAATACTGCTGAAGTGTCTTGGCTGGATGCTTCTGGGCGCAGCAGCAGGCTATGCTTTTTTTTATTTCTTCAGGGATTTTTCTGTATCGTTAATCGAAAGGTTTAAATTCCTCCAGGGGTTATTCGGGATAAGGCAATACGAGGAAGGCATCAGATATTTTAATGTCATCCTCATGATTTTTGCCGGAAACCTAATATCTACTGCCGCTTATTTTGCCCTTGGATATTTGAGGCTGCTAATCCCGGTATCGATCCTTACAGGTTTTATGGTAATCATGCTATTATTTACAGGCATAGTTAGAAACCAGCAGGCAATTCCTGTTGAGGTGATAATCCTTATTAGTGTTGAATCATTTTACCGTTGCATCGCTCTCTCCACAGGTGAGCATCTTCAAAAAAACAGGCCTGCAGTCCGCAAATGGGTGCCTATTGTCAGCATTATTTTTATTGCCCTTCTTCTTGCCGGGGCAGCTTTTTATGAAGTATATCAAATATTCGGTTATATCTTTTAATGGTATCGCTGTAAGTTGTATTGAGCGGTTTCATCGCCTGGGCTATCTTGAAATGCCCCATTGCAGTATTTATTTTACCTTCCTTTACAAGGCAGAGCCCCAGCCCGTAGTGCGCAAAGTCATTTGATGCATCTATCCTGAGCGCTTTCTGGAAATTTTTCTTTGCGGCGCTGTACAAGCCGCAATTGAAGTAGGACGTTGCCAGCGCTTCCCGGATGGAGCCCTTTTCCGGTTCAAGGGCAATAGCCTTTTCAAAAAGCATTATTGCTTTCAGGTGGTCGTTTTCCCTTGCATGCTTCTTGCCGTCACGGAATAATTCATAGGCATTTTCACTGTTCATATTTATTATAATAATATAAAATGCTATAAAATAAAAAAGGGACACAAAAAAATCTATAAAGTATAAATAAAGCTGCAATATTTAAAATTTTGGAACAAATAGTTTTTAAATCTTGTAATCTCTTGATTAATGATATTTATTTTAATTTTTGCCTAGGGCCGGCCATTTAAAAAATGAAGCTGCAATTATGCTTCAGGTATCCGTTTTGAAAGGAAAGATAAAATGGCCAAAAATAAAAGCAACTACAGGAAAACAGCTCATCTCTTTGAAATGATAAGCCATGCTGCCGCAGGTGTAAATGCTCCTGATGGTTCCGCCCAAAAGCAGGCGCAAAAACAGCTTGATAATCTGACAAAACCACAGGGCAGCCTGGGCAGGCTTGAAGAACTTGCAAAGCAGATAGCATCAATAAAAGGTGTTATAAACCCCGATTTTTCCAAAAAGCTTGTGATTGTGATGGCTGCCGATCATGGTGTCGTAGATGAAGGAGTCAGCGCATATCCAAGGGAAGTGACCCCGCAGATGGTATATAATTTCCTGTCCGGAGGGGCAGGGATAAATGTGCTTGCAAAACATGCCGGGGCTGACGTTGTAATAGTTGATATAGGAGTGGCCTCAGACCTTGATATTTCCCCACAGCAGCTAAAATCAGCCGCCGGAAACCATTCTTCTGCAGGTGTGTTTATCAGCAGGAAAATCGCATACGGCACACAAAACATGGCAAAGGGGCCTGCAATGTCAAAGGAGCAGGCCTGCCGGGCAATAGAAGCGGGAATATCTGTTGCAAAGGAAATGATATCAGAAGGTTATGGAATTATAGGGACCGGGGATATGGGAATCGGCAATACAACGGCAAGCAGCGCCATTGCTTCCTGCGTATGCGGAGTTGATGCAGCTTTGGTGACAGGATACGGTACAGGCATAAATGAGTCCGGGTTGGAAAATAAAATCAGGATAATCAGGAAAGCCATAGAGCTAAATAGCCCTGATGCAAATGATGGCATTGATGTCCTTTCAAAAATTGGAGGTTTTGAGATAGGCGGTATTGCAGGAGTGATCCTTGGATGCGCCAGCACAAAGACCCCTGTTGTTATAGATGGCTTTATTTCAGGCGCGGGGGCGCTTATCGCAGAACTAATTTGTCCCGAGTGCCGCAACTACATGATTGCTTCACATGCATCTGTCGAAAAGGGCCACAGGATCATGCTTGAAAAACTTAAACTGAAGCCTCTTTTTGATTTTGATATGAGGCTTGGTGAAGGAACGGGCGCAGCTATTGGAATAAGCATAGCTGACGCTGCAATGAAAGTCCTAAACGGTATGGCAACTTTTAAAGAGGCGAAAGTGTCGCAAAAAAAATGAGTGATGGCAATAATATTAATGAAATGAAGACGGATATAAATATGGATGGCAGGAATGCTCAAATAAATAAGGACAGCAAAAACACTGAAAACGGATGCAGGCAGCACCTGGCTGATAAAGGTTATGTCCAGCTTTATTATGGCAATGGCAAGGGAAAGACCACGGCAGCAATGGGGCTTGCACTGAGGGCTGCGGGCTGCGGGCTGCAGGTATTTATAGCCCAGTTTGTCAAAGGTATGAAATATAGCGAGCTAAAGAGCCTTGAAAAATTAAAAGATAATATAACAGTCAAGCAATATGGCAGGGGATGCTTCATAAGAAGGAAGGCAACCGATAAAGACATACAGGCTGCCAGGAAGGGGTTTTCTGAAGTCAGGGAGATAATCTCATCAGCAAAATATGACCTTGTAATCCTTGACGAGATAACAATTGCTGAATATTTCAAGCTTATCAGCATAGAGGATATTCTTGAAATAATAGCCTCCAAGCCGGACCGTGTTGAGCTTGTCCTTACCGGCCGCAAAGCTGACGGGCGCATAATCGAGGCAGCGGACCTGGTGACAGAAATGGTTGAGGTAAAACATTACTACAACAAGGGAATCGAAGCGCGAAAAGGCATAGAGAAATAGTTAGTATAAATATCCAAGTAATTTTTTGATGACTTTTTTATTATAAATTATTTTTTAATCGAGGTAATCGAATATGTTCAATCAATCTTTACACTTCCTTCCTGACGGTTTTGACAGGAATGACTTTATAATAGCCACTTACTTTATAGAAATATGCCCTGAAAAAGACATTATAGATTTCTGTGAGACACTTGCTGTTGACATGAGCACTGGAACATGGACCGCAGTGGAAGGCGAAACGGAAGAAATGAGGAAGACTTATGCAGCAAAAGTCATTTCCATAAGCGAGGTCCCGGATTTTGAACTTGAACTGCCACCCCAGATTGCTGAAAGAAGATATATAACATCAATTGGTGTTCCTTTAGTAAACATAGGGAGCCAGGTGCCTATGTTGCTTACAACCATTATTGGAAATGTATCAGTCATGGGAAGGATTAAGCTTGTTGATATAGAACTGCCGCCGGGTTTTCTAGGTGGTTTTAAGGGACCGAAGTTCGGCATACAGGGAATAAGGGATTTGCTTGGCGTTCCAAAAAGGCCTTTTCTAAACAATATGATAAAACCCTGCACAGGCTTTATGCCTGAAGTAGGGGCAGAATTTTTTTACAGGGCTGCTGCAGGTGGAGTGGACATTATAAAAGATGACGAACTTTTGTCTGAGACTCCATATAATAACAGGCTGGAGCGCATAAGGCTTTATATGGAGATGGTAAAAAGGGCATATGAAGTAAAAGGTGAAAAAACGCTTTATGCAGTTAACATCACTGACAGGGCTGACAAGCTGCTTGAAAATGCAAAAAGAGCAATAGATGCAGGAGCAAATGCGCTTATGATAAATTACCTGACGCAGGGAATTTCAAGTATGCAGTCAATTGCAGAGAACCCTGATATCAATGTCCCTATACTTGCCCACCTTGATTTTTCAGGTGTCCTTTATGCGAATCCTTACGGAGGGCTATCTTCACACCTTGTCCTTGGAAAGCTTGCAAGGATTGCAGGCGCAGACATGATTGTCTATCCTATAGAGTCGGGAAAGTACAGGCTGCTGGATACAAAGTACAGGAGAATTGCCCATAACCTTCTCCTGCCGCTTAAAGACATAAAGACAACCCTTCCAATACCTGCCGGTGGCCTGTCGGCAAAGCTGGTGCCCAAAATAATAAATGACATTGGCTTTGACTGCGCCATATCTGCAGGAGGTTCAATCCACGGCCACCCGATGGGTGCGGTAGCAGGCGCTAGAGCACTTCGGGATGCAATAGATGCTGTAATGGAAGGTATAAGCCTTGCAGAATATGCTGAAGAGCACCGGGAGCTTAAGGCTGCGCTCGAAAAATGGAAAGAGTGAATGATAAAAGTTAAACAATGACAATCCCAGAAAAAAAATTAAAATGCGGTTTTACACTTCCTGTATTTGGATTTGGCACCTGGCAAATGGGAGGCAGGGAAGTAATAAACCCTGATAATGATGATAGGGCTGATATTTTTGCAATAAGAAGTGCAATTGAGATGGGTATTACCCATATCGATACTGCTGCGTGGTATTCAGGAGGACATGCAGAAGAGCTTGTTGGTGAAGCGATTAAAGGGCTGGACAGGTCAAAACTTATAATCACAACTAAAGTTTCGCCAATGAATTTGCATTATGGCGATGTAGTAAGGTCGGCAAGCCAAAGCTTAAAAAGACTTGGGATTGATTATATAGATGTATACGTTATCCATAATCCAAATCCATATATTGATATTAAAGAGACAATGAAAGCTTTGGATTACCTGGTTGAAAAGCAGGTTGCCAGGTATATCGGACTCAGTAACTTTAACTTAAAGCAGTTACAGGAAGCGCAGGAAAATAGCTTAAGTAAAATAGTCTGCAATCACCTTCATTATAATTTGAAACATAGGGGGCCTTTACTTGATGGAACTATTCAATATTGCCAGGATAATGATGTAATAATTGTGGCCTGGAGACCGGTCCAGAAAGGGCTTTTTTCAAAAGAAAAATTTAAAATACTTGAGGGGCTTTGTTTAAAATATGAAAAAACTGAAAACCAGATTGCTATAAACTGGCTTATAAGCCAGGAAAATATTGTTACAATATCAAAAACCAGGAATATTGAGCATCTTAAAGAAAACATATCTGCTGTGGGGTGGGAAATGGATAACAAAGATATTGAATTTCTAATGAATAATTTCCCTGATGTCGTAGATATTGTTGAGAACAAAACGCTTGCAGGATTAATAGAGCCGGAGTAAATAAAATACCTTGTTTGACATTATTATCTTCCAAGTAATACTTGATAACAAGTAATACTTTAAATTTTTAGGTATATCTAACTCGGGTACAAGGAACTTTTGCCCTATTAAAGTTTTCATTATTAAAGCAAATTATTAAAATACTTCTTGCAATACACATTTTTTCTGGTATATTTAGTAAAAATTTAAATGCTTCTTTGATAATTAAATATTCATCTATCTGTGAAGGGAATCCAGTTAAAAGCTGGAGCGGTACCGCCACTGTATACGGGTGTTGTATCCTTAAAGAGCAGCCACTGGCAGAAATGCCGGGAAGGCAAAGGATAAAGTCCCATGAGCCAGGAAACCTGCAGGCAGATGTCAGTTACAGCTCTTCGGCTTAAAGGGTGTAATTTTTTTGTTGCCGGTTTTGATGCCAGAATAGTATATAAGAATAGTATATAAAAATAAAAGTCAGATAAAAATAGTCAAACAAAACACTTATCAGGAAAGATAGGCATCATAGCATAGGCAACGTAACATAGGCAACACAATATAAAAAACCCATTACTAACTCCCGGCTGAAGACAGCGGGAGTTTTTTGTTTTTACGGTGGAGATGGGTCGTGCCCTGGAAGGCGCATATGACATCGATTTAAAATATGTTCAATTAATAAAATAATAAAGAAAAGAAATAGGAAAGGGAAAAAGATGGTAAAAGGATCTAAGAAGACTACAAAAGCATTGGCAGCTTTTGCGGCAGCAATATTGATTGCAGCAATAGCATTTTCAATCGGGGCCTGCGGTAAAACTGCTGCTTCATCAGATAAAAGTTCCGCTTCAGAAGTAAAGGTTACAGACGGGCTTGGAAATGAAATAACGCTCGGTAAGCCTGCTGAAAAAATAATAGTTTTTACACCCAGCGCTCTTGAGATAATTGACGCGCTGGGTTCGATGGATAAGGTAATTGGAGTGGACAGCTGGAGTGTTGACAACAAGGAACCCCTGGCTATGGGCTTTGAAGGTTTTGGAGACTACCAGTCATTAAACATGGAAAAAATAACAGCAGCAGCTCCGGATTTAATAATTGGTCTTGTGGGATGGGCAGAAGCTGATATACAGAAGCTTACGGACCTTGGCATAAAGTTCTATATAGTAGATGCAAATACAATGGATGATGTATATACAGAGATAGCCAATATGGGGGCAATCCTGGATAAAAACGAAGAGGCAGAAGCTTTAAAAAGCAGTCTCGAAGAACAGGTAAACGGCATAACTAAAAAACTTTCCGGACTTTCGGAGAGCGATAAGCCAAAAGTATTTTATGAGGTATGGAATGAACCCCTGATGAGCGCAGGCAGCAACACTTTTATAAATGAACTCATAACAACTGCCGGAGGCATAAATATTGTAGCTGCTGACGGCCTGGAAGGGTGGCCTGAATACAGCATAGAAAAACTGCTGCAGAACAATCCTGATGTAATAATCGCCCCGACCTCTCTTGCGCCTGACGCAGGCTCTATACTTGCAGATGAAAAACTGGCTAAGATAAATGCAGTTATAAATGAAAGGGTCTATATTGTGCCGGACAATCCTGTATCCAGGCCAAGCCAGAATATAATAAAAGGCCTTGAAATGCTTGCCAGGGCTTTTCATCCGGACATCTTCGGGGAATTCGAGGTTATTGATTAAGCAGGTTGAGAGAGCAATAAATATACATTGGAAATGCTTATTGTGAAAATGTAATTTTTAATAGAAATAAAATTTTTATAAAAATATTTATTAAAGGTTTTCTGTCAAAGGAGGGAGAGGCTATTTCAGCAAAAGATACATAATAAAATCCAATGAGTGCCGGCCTTAGCTTAAAATTGTGTCCCCTTTTTTATTTTAAGATTTGCATGAAATTGTAATTATTTATCTGTTTTCTAAATGGCTTCTCCCTCAGGGATATAAAAGTTAAAACCTGAAGTTTAATTAAAACAGCAGTATGCAGCAGTGAAAGAACAATTTTTGGTTTTTTAATTATCTATTTTTCCTATAAAATATATAGTTAATGAACCAATAAGAAGCCAGGCGGTGTTTTGAAGGGAAATTATGGAGCAGCGCGGATTTAATAAAGCCGGTAATGCTAAAAATATGACTGAAAGTGTTACCGAAAATACTGATAATAATGCAGAAAATATCGAGAGTAATTCCGGCAGGATATACTTTCTTCTGGGCGGCGCAAGGTGCGGTAAAAGCGAATACTCTGAAAACCTTGCTGCTTCCCTGGCAACATCAGACCGGGTCGCATACCTTGCAACGGGCCAGGTAATAGATGATGAGATGAGAAAAAGGATAGAGATACACAAAAAACGCAGGCCTGCCCACTGGCAGACATTTGAAATCGAAAAAAGCGATATTGAAATTGCACACATAAGCAAAATACTTGCTGAAGTATCAGACTCAAAAATGGAAGTGCTGCTTGTTGACTGTATCACAAATCTGCTTTTCAGGCTTGTATACAAATATGGCCTGGACAATATGGAAATAATCGATAATAAGCTTGAAAAAAAGATAGAAAAAGATGTAACTGCCTTTTTTGAAAGTTTTTTAGGACTGGTAGTGGAAATCTGTAAAAAACAGGGCATGCATGCAGTAATAGTGTCAAATGAAGTCGGGTTGGGCCTTGTGCCCCCGTATCCTTTCGGCCGCATCTTCAGGGACCTTCTGGGGATGATAAATAAAAATATTGCAGCCTTAAGTGACGAGGCATACTTCTTTGCGGCAGGGCTTAAGCTTAAAATGAAATAGGCAATTGTGGAACAAAACTAAAAGATAAATCAAAAAAGAATAAAAAATAACAGGATAAAAAAATAAACAATATGAGATTCTTAAATGCGATAGGTTTTCTTACTATTATAAAAATCCCGGAAAAATCATACTTAAAAAAAGAGGATTTTCCCGGAATGCTTGTATACTTTCCGGTAGCGGGATTTCTAATAGGCATAATGTGCGCAGCAGTTTTTGCCATATTTAATTTTTTTCTCCCGCTAATACTTGCAGTAATACTTGCTGTAGGGTTTGAGGCAGTCCTTACCGGCGGCATTCATATCGACGGACTTGCAGATACTTTCGACGGCATATTTTCAGGCGAAAAAGACAGGGACAAGATAAGGGAGATAATGAAGAAAGGCGATGTTGGAGTCTTTGGTGTCCTTTCAATTTTTTTTCTATTAGCAATAAAGATTGCTCTTTTATACATATTATGCCGCGCCCTTGGATTGGGCGGCAGTTATGGTATTTTCCTTACAGGTTTTCCCCTGACGGCAAAATCTTTTCTGGCAGATATAAATCTTGCAATACCGGGATTTTTAGTTTTTTTGGCAGCATATGTTTTTGCGCCAGTTTTTGGAAGGCTTTCAATGGTCGGGCTTTTTGCAAGCCACAACCCTCTTAAGGTAAAAGAAAAAACACAGTCGCCACCGAGCCTGGCAGGCGCTTTTTTTGACAAATCAAACCATGAAGTCTTCTTATTATCTGCACTCTATCTGTCTGTACTGTTTGTTGCAGTAAGCATATTTTCGCAGCTTATATTTCTGGAATATTCAGGCGGGTGGCTTTCGAGCCCAGGTTTAAGTCCTGGCATTACAATACTTGTAATAGCGATAAAATCTTTTATTGTTGTTATCCTTACCCTGCTGTTTGCAGGGATGATGGGCAGGTTTTTTACTGCAAGGACCGGGGGCCTAAGCGGTGATGTCATCGGGGCAGTATGCGTTGTTGCTGAAGTGTTTTTTTTATTTTTATTTTATCTTTCTGTAATTTTTTTATAGGGAGAAAACAGCATCCGGTCCGGGCCTGGTGCGCTTCCTGGAGTATTTTACAATATGCAAAAAGATATCTTTAGAAGCAGGAGAAATTCAAAGTATATAATCCCGCTTATCCTTATACTGATGGTGTTCATTGTCATAGCGGCCTCTGTCGGCTCAGCAGATGTCACGGTAAAGGAAACAGGGCTCATCATCGCAAGCTTAATACCCGGGATAAACCATTTTGTGGATGCCGACTCTTTAAACCAGCAAAACGTGAAGATAATCTCGCAGATCAGGCTTCCAAGGATATTTTTGTCAGTGTTTGTAGGCATTGCGCTGGCTTGCGCAGGAGTTATCTTCCAGGGTATTTTCAGGAACCCGATGGCTGACCCTTATATTATTGGGGTCTCGGCCGGCGCAAGCCTTGGCGCCACTATCGGGCTCATCGTGGTATCAGGCATCATGTTTTTGAGCCTTTCTGCAGCAAGCATCTTTGCCTTTGCAGGCGCCATAGGGGTGACTTTCCTTGTATATAACATTTCCAGGATAAGGGCAAGAATATCCGTTATAACCCTGCTTCTTGCAGGAGTGGCATTGAGCGCGCTTATAACCTCTGTCAATTCTTTAATCCTCATTTTCCGCGCTCAGGACATGACAAAGGTCATATTCTGGCTGATGGGAGGGCTTACAGGCTCCTCCTGGGAGCAGTTCTTTATTGTTGCGCCCGTAGTGACAGTACTCCTGGCAATCGGCAGTTTTTTTCTAAAAGACTTAAACCTTATATCAATGGGCGATGAAAGGGCTTCGCAGCTTGGTGTAGAAACGGAAAAGGTGAAGAAGATCCTGCTGGTGCTCGCCTCGTTGCTTGCCGCTGCTGCAGTTTCAGTAAGCGGCATCATTGGTTTTATCGGTCTTATTACGCCTCATATAATGCGGCTGATAGTGGGGCCGGACCATAAAATACTTTATCCTTCCTCAGCAATTGCCGGAGGAATAGTCCTGCTGTTTTCAGATACCCTTGCAAGAACAATACTTGAACCCAGGGAAATACCCGTGGGAATAATAACATCTATAATCGGCGTGCCGTTTTTCATATACCTTCTTTTAAGGTCAAAGAGAGAGGTATTTTAAGTTAAAATGAGCGATACAGTTTTAAAAATAAATGGACTTGGTTTTTCATATGATGGCAACAGGGTCCTTGATAACCTTACTCTTGAAGTCAGGAAGGGGAGCTTTGTCTCGATACTTGGCCCTAATGGTTCCGGGAAAAGCACTCTTATAAACCTTTTAAGCAGGGTTTTAAAGGGATATGACGGAACCATAGAATTGTTTGGACGGAACCTGTCAGGGCTAAGCGCAAGGGAATCTGCAGGGCTTGTTGCCGTTGTGCCGCAGTATTCAAATCCAGGTTTTGATTTTACTGTCGGGGAAATAGTGATGATGGGCAGGTTTGCCCATGTTTTGCGGTTTGGAGCAGAAAAAAAAGCAGACTTTACAATTGCCGAAAGTGTCATGGAAAAGACAAAAGTGCTGTCTTTTGCTTCAAAACGGTTCCACGAACTCTCCGGCGGCGAAAAGCAGCGGGTAATAATAGCACAGGCTCTTGCGCAGGATGCGCCGCTTATACTGCTTGACGAGCCGACATCCCATCTTGATATAAATTTCCAGATAGAGATAATGGACCTTTTTTACAGGCTGAACAGGGATGAGGAAAAGACTATCATCGGGGTTTTCCACGATATAAACCTTGCCGCAAATTACAGCAAGACCGCAGTGTTTTTGAAGCAGGGCACGGTTTTTGCGCAGGGAGACATAAATTCTGTAATAACAAGGGAAAATGTAAGGAACGTATTCAGGAGCGATGTTTATGTAAGCAAAAATCCTTTTACCGGAAAAACTTATATCAGCCCGATGTTTGGCCATGATTTCGAATCCGGACCTGCGGGCGGAGCTGCTTCAGGAGAGGCAGACGGCACAACAACCAGCGCCGGCCAGAGCCCCTTAGCGCAGGAAAATATCGGCAAAAGGGTCCATGTTATAGGCGGAGGGGGAGCAGCCTCTACTATCCTGAGCATGTTGTACAACCGCGGATACACTCTTACTTGCGGTGTGGTAAACAATTTCGATACAGATCTTGATACTTCCGAAATGCTCGGCATCCCATATGTAAGTGAGGCTCCATTCTCGCCAATCAGCTTTAATTCCCAAAATAAAAACCTTGACTTTATCAGGAGCAGCGATGCAGTAATACTTCCTGAAGTTGCCTTTGGCCACGGCAATTTTTCAAACCTTATTTCAGTCAAGGAGGCGCTTGAAATGGGTAAAAAGGTCATAATAACAGGAGGCAGCGATTTTAAATCCCGGGACTATACAGAGGGCAAAGCTTTAAAAATTTATGAAAAATTACTGGAAAAAGGCGCAATTGTCGTGGATAATATTTCGAAAATACCGGAATTTATTTGAATTTAAGGGTTTTGTACTATTGGATTAAATTATTGGAATCCTGCAGGTTTTAACTGGCCGGTTTTTTTTAGACATACAGGGTATTAGCATATTAAAGGGGTTATTATAATGGAATGCAGGAAAGAAACAAATTTGAAAAGATGCAATTGCACTTACGAACCGTGTTCACGCAAAGGTATTTGCTGTGAGTGCATAAGCTACCACAGGTCAGCAGGGGAGCTTCCGGCATGTTATTTCAGCGCAAAAGATGAGCGCGCATATGACCGCTCAATAGGATTCTTTATAAGTACCCAGGGTAAGTAAAAGAATATGAGCGAAATTTTTTATAAATCAGACTTTCCATCAGCTATAGGCAGGCTGTTTTATATCTGGAGCGAAGATGGTTCGATAAATTTTCTGGTAAATGACGGCAAAAACTTCGAATCCTTCCTTGAATCCCTGAAGCGAAAATTCCCGCGATGCGCTGTAGTTGAAATGCGCTCAGATAAAATAGAGAATGAGGTTACCCGGTACCTTGAAAAAAAATCACGCGGCATAAACATCAGGCCAGTCTTTGTGAACGGCAATAGCCTTGAGAGAAAGATATGGGAGGCTGCAATGACAGTCCCTTATGGAAAAGTGGCAAGCTACAAAGAACTAGCAGCTATGGCAGGCTACCCGAATGCCTGGCGCGCGGCAGGCACTGCAGTCGGGCACAATCCGGTGATGCTTATCGTTCCCTGCCACAGGATAATCAAATCTGACGGAAGTATCGGCAGGTTTGGCGGCGGGGAAAAAGTCAAGGAGTTTCTTTTAAACCTTGAACAGAAAAATTAAAATTACGTTCCAGTTATTCATTTTTCTTAACCTGTAAGCTAAACTGAAGGGTAAAAAAATTTTAATGCAATTTATTTCTACAAAAGGAGGAGGGTATGGGGGAATTTGCAGGCAAACATTACTTTGGCTGGCTGCCGGACTATCCTGATTTCAGGGATTATTCCATAAACAAGAATGAGATCTCAGAAAAAAGCCTTAGGGCAGGGGTAAAAGAAACCGTCGCCGCTATGGCAAAAAAGAGCGGCATACTTTTAAAAAGCAGGTCTAAAGATAAAAAAAAGGCAACCCCGGAAATCCCTTCAAGTACTGATTTGAGGAAATGGTGCTCCCCGGTTGAGCAGCAGGACAGCCTCAACTCCTGTACGGCAAATGCGGCAATGGGTCTTGTCGAGTATTTTGAGAAGAAAGCTAAAGGCAATTATATAGATGGTTCGCGCCTCTTTTTATATAAAGCAACAAGAAACCTGCTCCAGAAAACAGGGGATTACGGAGCTTACATAAGGACGACTATCATGGCACTTGTTTTATTTGGCGTCGTTCCTGAAAAGTACTGGAAATACGACATAGAAAAGTTTGACCAGGAACCCGATTCTTTCTGCTATGCTTTCGCACAAAGTTATAAGACTGCGCAGTACTTCAGGCTGGACCTTCCGAGGGACAATTCTTCGGAAGAGACCCTGAACCAGATAAAATTAAGCCTTGCAGCAAAAATACCTGCTATTTTCGGATGCAGTGTATACAGCTCTATTTATGAGGCTGAAAATAATGGCGGAAAGATACCGTTTCCGTCTGAGAAGGATAAATTTGAAGGCGGCCATGCCCTGATGGCAGCGGGCTATGACGATGAAGTCGCAGTGGCAAACCCGGCAAATAATCTCGAAACTGTCGGAGCTATCCTTGTGCGAAACTCATGGGGAAAGGAGTGGGGTGATGGAGGCTATGGGTGGCTGCCGTATGAATATGTCCTGAAAGGGCTTGCGCAGGACTGGTGGACCATCCTTGAAAACGAATGGGTAGATACAGGCAATTTCAAGCTTGACTGATTTATAAGAATTTGTCTGCAGGCCGGCATCGCCAGGCCTTTAAGCTTGAAAAAGATAAAGCAGCCTATATAATTGTTAAGAACTATAGTGACACCGTAAAATATATTACTGACTTTTTTTGAAAACCTGTAAAAAAGACCGTCATAAATATACTTTTTGACTGGAAACGCAAAATGAAAAATATTGCAATTGTCTGTGATGTCATGAAGGAGGACCTGGAAAAGATTGTCCGGGTTAAAAAAATTGAAAATCTCGATTTCATTTTTATGGAGCAGCATTTACATAATACTCCTGATATCATGAGGCAAAAGCTTCAGGAGAAAATAAGTGAAATCGATTCAACCTATGAAAAAATCATACTCGGCTACGGTCTTTGCAGCAATGGAGTTACAGGAATAATTTCAGAAAAACATGAAATAATCATTCCCAAAGTCGATGATTGCATCAGCCTTTTTCTAGGCTCAAAGGAAAGATACCTGAAACTATTTGCCAAAGATCCCGCTACTTACTATTTCTGCAAAGGCTGGATCGAATATGGCGGCGATCCATACAGGGGCTATCTGCTATGGACAGGCAGAGAGGACCTTATTCCCGCCAAATGGATGAGGGGTAAAGAAAGATACGGGTCAAAAAGATATGATGAAGATACGGCAAGATTTTTAGTGACAGATATGCTGAAAAATTATAAGAAGATAGTGCTCATTAACAACAATGACATTGAAGATATCCACAGGCAATACCTGGATGGGATGATAAGGTTTTTAAATGAAGTGCTGGAAAGGGAGATGGTATTGGAAGAAGTCCAGGGCTCTTCCAAATTCCTTGAAAAACTGGCATTATGCGACATCGATAATAGGAATTTCCTGAGTTTTAGACCTGGCGAGAAAATTCTCCAGGAGTACTTTTTTAAATAAGGCCATGAATAAAAAGATAAATCAGAAAAGCAAATAACAATCAGAAAGAAGGAAAAAATGAACAAAAAAAGGTTAATCGCAATTGTAACGCTGGCAGCCGTAATTATTTTTGCAGCTGTTCCGGTTTTATCCGGGTGCGGTAAAGTTGCAGAATTTTCAGACCCAATTGTAGAAAATATTTTGGTTTCAATGAATAATTCTGATTATGCCGGTTTTTCGAAGGATTTTGATGAATCCATGAAAGCTGAACTAAATGCAGATAATTTCGATGATTTTATGGCACAGGTAAATGGTGCAGTAGGCAATTATATTGAAGGGTCCATAGACTTGATAGGCGTTAATATAAATAATGATTTAACCACCAGCAATTATACTGCTGATTTTGAAGGCTCAAAAGATGTAAATGTCGAGGTCACATTTAAAAAAATAGGCGATGAAATGAAAGTCGTAGGCTTGTGGTTTAAATAAAATTGGGAAGGATTTATTGCGCCCAATAAAATTGAATGAAATCTGGAAGAAAAAAATACTATATAGTTGCAGATTTCGGGGCCAGCAATGGCCGGATTTCTGTTGGCAGCTATGACTCCGGTAAAGAGAGTTTTGAGATAGAAACTGTCCACAGGTTTGATAATGGCCAGGTGCTTTTAAACGGCAGGTATTTCTGGGATATCTTGCTGCTTGTTTCAGAACTTAAGAAAGGCATAATTACTGCATTTAAAAAGTATGACTATATAAGATCGGTTGCTGTAGATACATGGGGGCTTGATTTTGCTTTTGTAGACAAAACCGGAAAACTCATCTCAAATCCTCTTACTTACAGGGATCCCGAAAAGTCCCAAAGAGATCCGTTAAAACTTTTTAAAACTATCTCAGAGGAAGACTTTTTTAACATTACGGGATATTTTACTAAATCGATTGCGCCTGCTTTTTTCCTGGAAAAGCTTGCAAGCGAGGGCAATTATGAACTTATAAATGCATGCAAAATACTTCCCCTGCCAGCTCTTTTTAATTATTTTTTAACAGGCACTTTTTCAGTTGAATATTCTGTAGCGTCCAACATGCTTCTTGTAAACTGCATGACAAAAAAATGGGAGGATATAATTATAAAAGATGCAGGTTTTTCCAGCGGCCTGCTACCAGAAATTATTGATTCAGGTGAAGTGATAGGAAAAGTCACTGGCGGGATATCAAGTGAAATCGGGACAAAGCTTTTTTCAGTAGTTTCAGCAGCAGGTCATGATACAGCAGCAGCCGTTGCAGCCATACCGTCTATTTCGGGTGAATATGATGTTGCTTTCCTGTCCACCGGGACCTGGCTTGTCCTGGGAGCTGAGACAAAAGAACCTGTTTTAAAATTTGATTCAACCAGGCTTTTTTTTACAAACCAGGGCGGCGTATTAAAAAGGAATTTCTTTTCAAGAGATATTACAGGTTTCTGGATATTACAGAAATGTGTGGAAAGGTGGGAGAAAAAGGAAAGCAGGAAAATTACCTGGAGGGAAATTGATGATTTGTATATCAGGGAAAAACCTTTTAGAAGCCTCATTGATACTGAAGACCCTGTTTTTTCAGGCAATAATGATGATATGCCTGGACTCATAAAAGATTATTGCCAAAAAAATAAAATCAATATACCAGAGACGAAAGGCGAAGTAGCCAGGTGTGTATATGAGAGCCTTATTATGAATACCAGGTTTTACTTCGAGCTTTTAAAAAGCTTTTGCAGTAAAGATTTCAAAAAAGTCCATTTAATGGGTGGAGGGGTAAATAATATTTATTTCTGCCAGTGGCTTGCAGATGCATTGGAAGTTGAAATAATTGCTGGACCCGTAGAGGCCTCGACTGCGGGCAATCTTTTAATGCAGCTTAAGGCAGATGCGGAAATCGACTCTATAATAGATGGGCGAAGATTATGTCTAAACTCCTTCAAAACAAATATTTATGAACCAGAAAATACCGGGGCCTGGGATGAAAAGTATAAAGATTATGTAACTATCTTTAAACATAAATAGTGTTTGCGCCAGGGTAGTAAAAAGAGCCCCAGGGTGGCTGAAAGAAACACAGGATAATAATATTAAAAAAAATTTTCGTTTAGGAGAATCAAATGAAAAAATTGAAGCTGAATATTAACTGTCACTATGGGTGTTTTGGTTCATTTCCAGAAAGATATGTGCCTGGGGGCTACGACAAACTCTACGACTTTGAGAAAATGCTTCAGGTCATGGAGGAAATAGATGGCCTGGAAGGACTGGCGGTATGGTACCCGGGTCATCCTTATATAGAAGAACCTGCTGAATTAAAAAATATACTTTCAAATCATGGCATCAGGGTATCAGACACTGGTCCTGATATATGGTCTGATGCGAAATTCAGGTACGGCTCTATTTCATCGCCTGATAAAAATATCAGGAAAGAAGCAATTGAAATAACAAAAAGAAATATTGACCTTGCAGTTGAGCTCAATGCCTATAGCGTGCTGCTCTGGCCTGCCCATGACGGATTTGATTATGTCTTCCAGTCTGATTACAGTTCTGCATGGGATTACATGCTCGAGTCATTAAACGAACTTGGCGCGTATAACCCTGAAGTTAAGATTGCAATAGAACCCAAACAAAAGGACCCCAGGGCAAAAGAATACATCGAAGACTGCGGGAAGCTTATGTTTTTTATAAAATGCCTGGATGTTGATAATGTGGGAGCTGCACTTGATCTGGGGCATGCGCTTTTTGCGCAGGAAAGACCTGCAGAATCGCTTGTTCTTTACAACAAGTATAACAAGCTTTACCAGGTGCATTTAAATGATAATTACAGGGATGCGGACCCTGACCTTGTTTTTGGTTCGATTAATTTCTGGGATACTCTTGAAATGTTTTACCAGCTTGGAAAAGCTGATTTTAAAGGATGGCTTAACATAGATACAGTCACTCCCAGAAATGACAGGGCTAAAATGTTAAAACTGGCAGTAAAATCTGTAAAAGATTATGAAAGAATGGCCAATACACTTTTAGAACATGAGATTGAAATAGACGAAAACCTGAAAAATCATAATTATGTCGATAACATGCTTCTTATCAGGGAACTTATTTTTGGAAATTAAAATGAATGTTATTTAAAGACCGGCGACCAAAATTTATGAAGTGCCTTAAATTCCTGCAAGGTTAATTTTCAAGCTTGCCAGTGTTTTTCTTTCCTGACCTTAAGTAAAAGGCAAGGTTAAGCACAAGGGTGAGGAGGATTATTACCCAACCTGATACTGTAAGTATCTCCCCAATCCTGGTTGCATAGGTCATGTCATAGTATAAAGTAACCTTACTCTGGGTGGGGATTACCATCATAAGTGAGGGCGACACAAGGTAGGGGCCTTCTGCTCCTGTAACTTGCCAGTTAGGAAAATAGGACATCTTTATAAGATGAGGCTGCCCTATGCCGGTCGTTTCAAATTCTATTTTTTCCCTCTCCACATTTTCATATAGTATCTGTCCCGCATCTGCGTCAATTATATAAGGGTTATCAGGGACATCCTGGAGCCCATCTTTGGGTATTTCGATAAACTTGCTCATATTGCCGCTTCCGTCATCATAAATAACAGGGTTATCGATATTATCAGTATTTAGATACCAGTCGCGCATCTCCCAGACCCAATCTTCTTCCGGTTTGTACCTGAATGGCATGTTTTTCATTATCTCTACATAATTATGAGGGCCCCTGATTTCGTAAAAATAATATGGTTCCACCTTGTTAAGGAAAACGACCCTGCTATCGCTGTCAAGGTCAGAGACCACTTCAGGCGAGCTTGCCATTATATAGGTTATATTCATATACATGAGATGTTTTATGGCGGCTTCATAATCCCTGGACGGGACTTTCCATCCTGCAACAGTGCCTCTCGGTTTTACTGAAAGTTCGGCCTGGTTGATATAATGAAATGGTGCAGTAAGCGAGCTCTCGACAAGAAGCCCCTCCATTCCGGCCTGGTCAGTCCAGTATGGAATAAGCTCAAATGAGCGGGGCGTACCATATTTCTGGATTATCTCTTTATTAAACTCAAACATCACCCTGCCGTAAGGAAGCGAATCAAGGTATTTCATGAGGCTTTCATACTCTTCCCAGTGGTCCTTCGATTCAAATCCTGTATAGTTATGTCTTGCCCAGGCAGGACCCAGCGGGTTGCCTGCAAGAATTGCGCCTGCACTAAGAAGCGCAATCAAAGGAACGAATACTATTACTATGAACTTATAAAATCTTTTCCTGAAATTGCTGCCGGCCCGGATTTTTTTACCAGGGGGATTGTCCGCATTCTTACCTGGACTATCCTGGCTTTCAGGGTTTATAGCTGCCTGATTTTCATTTGATTCATTATCAGTCTTGATTTCAGGGTCAGCTCCAGGAGCATATTTTCCTGTTTCAGATATAATCAGGTCTGGTTTTGTTCCCGTATCCGGCAATTGGCGCATTTTAAAAAAACCGCTGATTTTAAATCGGTTTCTTCCACTTAGCGGATACCTGGTTACAAGCAGCCAGTACAGGTGTGAAAGTCCATAAGCTGCAAGCATATAGATAAAGATATATATGAAAGGCAAAAACCTGGCGTTATAAAGCCTTCCACCACTCCATGTAAAAAACAGGGACATAAAGACTATTATTGTCCAGGTTGCCGGGACCATCCTTTTATCCCTTTTTAGCGTAGAGAAGAAAATTCCGATTACTGCAAGTATTAGCGCAGGTATGAGCTCAAGTGGGAAGAGCTCTTTTAAATTTCTGATATTCGTCCAGTTCATAGTCGGCGTCCATTTTATTAGAAGGACAAATGGCAGGGACCAGAATGCAGAAAGGAAGAACCCTATTATAAATACTACGATGATATATCTTGCGCATTTCCAGTTTCTCCTTATTAAAAAAAGGCTGGGGGCTATTATCATCACTGCTATCAGTGTTATCAGATGGGTCAGCACTATGCATGCAAGCAGCAGGCAGTTTATGGCAAATAACCAGTCAAATTTTTCCCTTTCTATACCGCGGTAAAGGGTTGCCAGGAAAATGAATATGAGCCCAAAGCTTAGCGAATAGCTAAATTCCCCGGCCAGCGTACCAAGGAAATTACCACCATATATTTTGAAGCTTTCCATATAAAGGAAAGCCATAGCCCCGATGGCTGCAAGCTCAGGAAATGGATACTTTAACCTGAAAAGTTTTCCGAAATAATAAATGGAAATGGGAAGAATAAGGCTTCCAAGTATAGTAATGAGCTTGAAAGCGACATTATAGACAAATATTTTCGATAATATAGCTATCATCAGGTAGGGTAGTGGAAAATAAAAAGTGAGCATCGGCATTCCTGCAAACCAGCCCGTGTCCCATCCGGTCATCCTGAGGTCTGGAAATAGTTCATCAATAAAGAACTTGGCAATATAATTATGGGCGCCCATGTCACCGCCGTTGGTCGTGGTGTTTTTAAAAATGATATTGGGCGGAAAGCAGACGAAAAGCATTGCGTAAACTATAAGAAACAATGCCGCAAGAGAAAGCGTGAAGTAGAGACGTCGTCTTGAAAAGACTGCAATCCTTGACTCGGCTGCATCATTAAACGGCAATGTATTCTGCAGAAGATTGTCAAGGAAAGGTTTTGGCCTGATGATTTTTTGCCGGATGCTGATGAAAAAATCTTTTATTGCTGATAATACTGGTACCATTGCTGCTTTCTGTAAATATATTTAAAAATCTTTTTATTGTTATAAATTCTTTTCCTGAGTTAAGTTTTTTACCCGATACGATTTTATAAAATAATATATTCTTTTTTTAAAAAAACAAGATATTTGGAATCTGCAGGCAGGCTGCTTATTTATGGGCGCATACAATACTTCTCTTAATTATTGCTATTTCCTGATAAAATCAAAAAAGTAAAAAAAGTTTTCAAACATACTTATAAATAAATAATTTTACCGGGGGTTATAATGAAGATTAATAGGACAATTTTGAAGCATTCCTGTTATGTTTTATTATCCATTGTCCTGGCCGCAGGGCTTTTGCTTTTTGTGTCAGGGTGCTGCGCAGGCTTATCTTCACTTATGTCTTCAACATCACAAACCGGAAGCGCTGCCGGGCAGACAGCTCAGGAAACCAAGCCGGATGATACAGTTGCAGAAGAGAGCGGGGAACAGGGTACTGCCACAGGTTCTGAAGATACATCAGGGCAGGATCTACCTGAAGGTATGGCCGGGGGCATAGTTGCAGAGTTTGATGATATGTCCAGCAGCGGCGATGATCCGGTAGACCTTCTTGGATATATAGATGAAAACATCGGTAAAGTTGATGCTGAAGCTGCCACCTATATGGTTGGGGAGGCAATAAGGCTTTCAGAGGAGAAGAAATTTGAATTTACCGATAAATTCACTGAAGACAATATACAGGAAAAAATATACCAGGCTCTTGATGAAAGTTATGAAGTAGACATGGATAAGCTTATAAATGCGCAGGACGCAGGCCTTAGAGCCCTTATAGAAGATACGGTTGCAAAAAAATACAAGGTGCTCAGCACTGAGGGATTTTTCATGCCTTTAGTTGATTACGCTGCTTATGATGTCTACTATGATTATATTAATGATGAGCTTAAAGATTTCATAAGCATTTACCTTGATGAATCAAATCAGCCTTCTATCCTTGATGCAGGTATTGTAGTGTCTGCAGATGAGTTCCTGAGGCGCATGGACAAAGCATTTAACTACCTGGAGAAGTATCCTGATTCCCCAAGGTATGAAAAAGTAAAACAATTTAACGGTGGAAGGCTCAATGTATACCTTGGCGGAATAGATAACAATCCAGTATTTGACAGTTCAAATAAAATATATCCTGAAAAACTTTCAGAGATTGAAACTTTTGCGCAGCAATATGATGGTTCAAAACTGGGTGAAGTGCTTAATGCCTATCTTGAATTGCTGGACCAGGAAGATTATATAAGGACTTCTGATATAGATGACTTCCTCCAGGCGCTCTATACTGATTAAAGAATTACCAGCTTCCGCTTGCGCCGCCTCCACCTGATGAGCCACCTCCAAAACTGCTGCTGGAGTGGCTTCCTGAGGAAGAGCTGCCGGAGTGGCTGCCTGAAGAAAACCCCCCGGAACTTCCGTAGGTGGATGCCCTTATTTTTTTTGCAACTGTGACGGTCTTTTTTTCATAAAAGTCGCAATATTTGCAGGTAATTGTCACTTCCTGCCTGCCAGGATACTCATAAGTTGGATACACCAGCCATTTCCTGTATATCTTAAGGCCGATTTTTTTACATTTTGGGCATTTGTACTCTTTAATGTAACTCCTGAGGGTAATTGAAAGCATCACCAGGCCGATTGCCAGCCATGGCGCAAAGTTTGCAAAAACAATGATGAACGGGAAACCCCAGGTTTCTGTAAAAGGTCTTTTAGGGGGTGGTATTTCTTCGTAAGCGACCTGTGGAGTGCCGGTTTCTTCCTCCTGGTATATTATATTAGCAATGGCAGCAACACCATTAAATATCCCGGTTCCATAATCTTCCTGCTTGAAGGCAGGCACTATTACCTCATCTATAATTTCTTTTGCCTCAAGGTCCGTTATTGCGGGTTCAAGACCGTAACCTGTTTCTATCCTCAGTTCCCTGTCCATCATTGAAACCAGTAGCAAAACCCCGTTATCCTTTTCTTTTTTTCCAATGCCCCATTCCTCAAACAACTGCGCTGCATAATCTTCAATTGTGATGCCGCCAAGGCTATCTATTATTGCGACACCTATCTCGCTTGATGTCAGCTGCTCCACATTTTTTGTAAGCTCTTCTGTCTTTGCCAGCCATTCAGCAGAAAGTGTGCCGGTATAGTCATTTACAAAACTGCTATACTGAGGAAGCACAGGTCCTGCCGGCCCGGAATCCTGTGAGGCGGATGTTATTTCACCGGTACCTGTATTGGCTCCACCATCTGAACATCCCGAAATCAACCATAGTAAAAAAAAGCTTGAAAGCAAAACCTGTAAGATTAAAAAAAATGCCCGGTATGAAAATGTCTTTTTATGTATCATTTATTAAAATGGTTTAAAGAAAATCTATCATGTTTAACAGGTCATCTTAAAAAGCAAAAAGCAAGGAAGTTTTTATAGGACTTCAGTACATATACTCGGAGATGATTGTCATTTATAGCTTTAATGTAGAGGTTTAAGAATACCCCAAGCTGGTTTCCAGCCTGTTCAAAAGACAGCTGAAGCCTGTCCACTACAATGTTCAATAAGCTTATGGTATCAGAACTGTTAAAATCTGCGGACCTTAACTGGCCTGCGATGTTGTTAATCCAGTTATCAAGAAGTTCCAGAAGCAGCTGCTGTTTTGAAGAAAAATGGTGATAGAATGCCCCCTTTGTAAGCCCTGCTTCTATGCAGATGCTGTTTATATCAATTTTATCAAATTCATATTCTTTAAAATGTTTTTCAGCAATTTTGAGAATCTTATTTTTTGTTGCGATTCTTCTTTGTTCCTGGTTCATAATCTCACTTCCGGTTTCTAATTATAACACAGCCTGATTTTTTTTAGTGACTTGATTTTTATTTAGAAAAGCTTAAAAAAAGCCGATATAATATCAATATAAGTATATATATTTAAATAAATACTTTTATATATTAATAATTATAAAAAGTATTGCAATATATATATATTAAAGTTTATAATATTAAATTAATTAATTTATTAATTATATTTTTTTAATAATATGACCTCATGCTTGCAAGCATTGGGTCAATTTAAGGCGGGGAGGCAATATGCCGGTTATTGTAAACAGCTATGCCCGGGGCGAGTCCAGGGCCTCACTGGAGATGGAAACAGGTGAATATAAACCTTCTAGCACTAAAAAATCACCATCAAAAATTCTGCTTGCAATATTTGAGAATATAATATTATTTTTGATATTTGCAAAGATGTTCAATATAAAATTATTGAATTTTTGTCTGGAACTAAAAAGTTGGTTTTATGTCCAATGGAATGTATTATGTTGTATTATATGATGCAAATTATACGACAAAAACATAGG
>CAYGYY010000026.1:0-26183 GCA_964354265.1 uncultured Actinomycetota bacterium | reverse complement strand
GGGTTGACAAACAAATACAAAATAATTGTATAATAAAAGCTGACAAACAAATAAATAAGCCAGTTGTTTAAAAAATGAAAAAGTAAAGGTTGCGACTTTATGAGAATAGAAGTAGTTGCGTTTGTTCTGGGTGGCGGAATAGGAAAAAGGCTTTATCCGCTTACAAGGGACCGCGCCAAACCTGCGCTGCCATTTGGCGGAAACTACAGGGTGATTGATTTTGTCTTAAGCAACCTTATACATTCCCGCATAAGGAAGATATATGTCCTGACACAATATGAACCAAGATCCCTGGAGCAGCATATACTGGAAGGATGGGGGCCGATTTTTGGCGCCGGCAGGTATAATATGATACGGCTTTTGCCTGCAAAGGAAGGTATGGGAAGCGGATGGTATACAGGGACAGCAGATGCGATAAACAAGAATAAAAATTATGCCTGGGAAGCCAAACCTGATATTGTGAATATTTTCGGGGGAGACCATGTGTATCTTATGGATATCTCGCTTATGAACGACTTCCACCTATTAAATAAAGCTGACCTGACAATATCTGCCCTGCCTGTTCCTGTTTCGCTGGCTTCAGGAAAATATGGCGTACTGGTGGTTGATAATAACTGGAAGCTTATTAAGTTTGAGGAAAAACCTAAAAATCCTACGCCAATGCCGGGAAACTCTTCTTTCTGCCTGGCTTCAATGGGGAATTATGCATTTAATCTACAGGTACTTATAGAGGAACTTGTAATTGACCAACATAAAGAGACTTCCCGGGATAAAGAACTGATCGTATCTGATCCTGACAGCTACTCTTCACATGACTTTGGATTTGATGTAATACCCTCGATGCTTGGCAGGAATAGAAATATTTATGTATATAATTTTAATGAAAACAGCATTATTGGCGCAGAGCAGAAGGAAAAAGCATACTGGAGGGATATAGGCGACCTGGATGAATTTTATAATGCTAATATGGATCTCGTAGGAGAAAATCCTTTAATAAATCTTTATAACCCCAGATGGGAGATTTTTACAAGGTCAGAGTCCCTGCAGCCTGCAAAATATTTAAAAAAATCAAATATTAATGAATCGTTGATTTCAAATGGTTGCATTATAGACAAAGCAGCAGTTGAAAGGTCCATATTATCTTATAATGTCAGGGTCTCGCCTGGAGTAGAAATAACTGATTCAATAATAATGGGGAACAATTCCATAGGCAGTCATGCAGTTATTAGAAAATCAATAATTGACAGGGATATAATCGTTCCTGACAATACCGCCATAGGAGTAGAAAAAGAAACCGATATTAAACGGGGATTTACAGTTTCCAGGGGTGGGGTTACAATTATACCAAAAAAATACAGGTTTTAAATAGACTTATCGACCATTTATTCTTCGAGCCTTATAAGCTTTACGCCTGCTTCATTTAAAAGTTCCAGGGCAAGTTCATCAGGATAGTCAATAAAATAATAAATCTTTTTTATCCCGCTGTTTATAATCATTTTTGCGCATTGGACACAGGGTTGTGTCGTGCTATAAAGAACACTGTCCTGTATATTTACACCATGAAAAGCTGCCTGGATTATTGCATTCTGTTCAGCATGAAGACCCCTGCAGAATTCATGCCTTTGCCCCGATGGTATGCCCATTTCCTCCCTGAGGCACCTTCCTCTTTCAAGGCAGTTTTTTACTCCTTTAGGCGCTCCATTATAGCCGGTTGTAAGTATTCTCTTGTCTTTGACTATTATCGCACCGACTTTGCGCCTGAGACACGTGGAACGTGTCGCAACCTGTTTTGTTATTGCGCCAAAATACTCGTCCCAGCCTGGTCTTTTTCCATAAGCTTCATTTCCTTCAGGGTGTTTGACATACTCATCCATTTATATGCTTCTCCGTTTTTTTATTGAACTTCTATACTTAGAAATCAACCGGGCAGAAATATGCTTACTATACGGTTGTGTCATTTCGCGCTTTTATCATTTTAAATATAATATATGTTAACATGTTTTGCATATTTTAAACCAAATTACTTAAAAATTAAAAAATATTATAAAATAAGCTTAACGAACTATTTTTTGCGTTTACTGAACCGGATAATAGAATTTAAAAAAGTATTAACTTAAAAAGTGGAGGTCATCATGGCAAGAAGAGTTTATATAAGGGAGATATATTTTTATATTATGTGCCTTATAGCAGTAATCCTGTTCATCGTAGGACTTGTAACAACATTTGACAGTGCTATAAACTACGTAAAACCGGTAACATATATGACAAAAGCCAGTATGATCCCTGTATATAAAACCCCGGAATACTCTGATATGTCCCAGGAGGAGATAGACAAACTCATCGATGAAGAAATAGCAATGCAAATCGAAAATGAGCAGGTGAATGCTGTAAAGGGTATTTTCAGGGGATTGCTTTTAATTATTATTGCCATCCCGCTGTTCATTTTCCACTGGGTTAAAGCGCAGGCGATGTGGCGCATGAACTTTAGTGATGAATAAGCCCGGGTCCAGATGCTTTTAAGAATTAAGCCCGGAACTTCTTTGGACAACAACATCAACAGGATGATAATAAGGCTGACCGCCCAAAGCCTGTCTGGCGGAGGCGTCGCAATATTGCCAACCAGCACTATTTTTGGGCTCAGTTGCGTTTACAATAACAAGACATCATTAAAAAGAATATACGAAATAAAAAGAAGGCCTGCATCCAACCCATTTATAGTGATCATTTCCGGAATAGATTGCCTTGGAATGCTTATTGCCGAAAAAACTCGAGCCGCAAAAATACTGATTGACCACTACTGGCTGTCTGAAAATCCCCAGCCCCTGACAATGGTATTTAAGAAGAATAATGGCATCGGAAGTTATATTACCAGCGGAAGTGATAATATAGCAATAAGGCTTGATCCTTTACCAGTACTGCAAAAAATAATCAGCATATGCGGTCCGGTTGTTTCTACAAGCGCGGCAATTTCAGGAACAAATATTGCGCCGGTCAATATTTCTGAAATGCCTGAAGAAATAAAGACCCATGCTGATATAATAATAGATCCTGGTTTTAATCTTGGTGGAACTGCATCTACGGTCCTGGATGTGACAGGAGATGACCCTGTTATAATAAGAGAGGGAAAAGTCACGGGAAATGACATTAAAAAAGTACTTGGAATGAAAAACAGGAAGAATACGGGCGGATAATCATATGCATGATAAATCTTACCTTTCAGACAGCAGTTACACCCGTAGAAAGGTTATAAATATTATTTTCATCTGCAGCGGCAATACCTGCAGGAGTTATATTGCCGAAGCCGTAGCGACCCATCTTTTAAAAACAGTTTATACAAAAAAATACCCTGCGCTCAAGGACAGGATAATAATAAGCAGTGCAGGAACCAGTGTTTCATTAAAGGATATCCCGCTCAACACGCTCAAGGTGCTCGATTTTTTCGAAATACCGAATATCAGGTTCAAGCCGAAACCTGCAGACCGGAAAATAATAAAGAATTCTGACCTGATAATCACAATGGCGACCACTCACAGGAGGAAACTTATTGCAGATTTTCCGGAAGCTGATATAACAAGGATCTTTAACCTTCTGGAGCTTTCAAACATTATCCTTTATCTTCAGTCAGAAGAAATCTTTAAAAGGAGTGCGGTATTCAAAAATACTGGCCAGGCTACCAGGAATAAACAACTGAAAGAGTTTTTTAATGACATTGCAAATGTATCCATTTCTGCTGCCAGGTCTGTCACTGCCGAGAGAATCAGGCAAAAAATAAGAATAATCAAAGAAGCAAGGTCTATTTCAATAATAAACCCTGCAGTTATTGAAGTTGATGACCCGTTCGATAGCTCAATTGACGTTTATACCCGGGTTGCAAAATTAATAAAAGAAAATATAATAACTATTTTTGATTATCTTTTCAGCTAAGCATAAGTAAAAACAAGTAATCGGTGATATACTTTTTATATGTTTTCTATCTTTAATATTATTTTTTTAATTGGAAGGAGAAAATCCGGTGAATGCCAGTCCTAAAAACCATACACATTCCCAGGTCATAGATGAAGATATGCAGAAAATCCTTTCCAGGGAGCTGGAGAGGCAGCAAAACCAGATAATACTGATAGCTTCAGAAAATTACACCTCCATGGAAGTAATAAGGACTATGGGTTCTATTTTTACAAATAAATATGCAGAAGGATATCCGGGGGACAGGTATTATGAAGGCTGCCAGGTAATAGATGAAGTCGAAGACCTTGCAATAAGAAGATGCAACGAACTTTTTAATACAAATTTCTGTAATGTCCAGCCTCACAGCGGAGTTCAGGCAAATACAGCTATCTTCCTTTCAGTACTTAACTGCAATGATAAAATACTGAGCATGAACCTCAGGGATGGCGGACATCTTTCGCATGGACACAAACAGAATCTTACTGGAAGATATTTTGACATTTTTACTTATAGCGTAGACCCTGAAACTGAGATGATAGACTATGAAAATATAAAAAAAATCGCGCATATCGCAAGGCCTAAACTAATTATTGCGGGAGCAAGCTCTTATTCAAGGATAATAGATTACAATAAATTCAGGGAAATCGCAGATGACGTAGGCGCATACCTTATGGCTGACATTGCCCATGTAGCAGGGCTGATTGCGGGCGGTGTTCACCCCACATCAATAGGCATTGCGGATTTTACAACAGCTACTACCCATAAAACACTTCGCGGGCCGCGGGGTGGGCTTATAATCTCAGACAAAAAATATTCCGGGCTTATAAACAAAGCCGTATTTCCCGGCACACAGGGCGGCCCTTTCATGCATATAATAGCAGCAAAGGCAGTTTGTTTTAAGGAAGCGCTCCATCCGTCATTCAAGGATTATGCTTTGCGTATCGTTGAAAATGCAAAAGCTCTCTGTGCCTGCATGAAAGATGCCGGATTCAGGATAGTTTCCGGGGGCACCGATAACCATCTTTTCCTTATAGACCTTACCAACCAGGGCATCACTGGCTATGAAGCCTCGGAGACACTTGCCTCTGTCGGAATTATACTTAATAAAAATGTCATACCCTATGATACTTTAAACCCCAATATCACGAGCGGGATAAGGATAGGCACACCTGCAGTGACAACCCAGGGGATGGGCCCGGAAGAAATGAATAAAATAGGACAGTATATAGCCTTTGCGCTGAAAAACAGGGAGAACAGGACTGCTCTTTCAGAGCTTGCAGTAAAGGTTAAAAAACTTGCAGGCGAATTTCCTGTATATTCCGATATGCAGGCCTGAAAGAAACAATCAATAAAAACCTGTATAGTATTTTATCCACAACCCTATATTGCAGATAATAAGCGCTATCAGCGTGGCAGGAACAGCAAGCTTCATCCATCTGCCCCATCCTATCCGCTGGCCTTTTTTCTCCATTGTCGTATATGCCACGACATTTGCAGAAGCGCCTATCGGCGTAAAGTTTCCTCCAATATCTGTTCCAAGTGAAGTTGCCCAGACCATTATGGAAAGTGCCGGGACCCCAGCAAATTTTACAATGTTTTCAAGCACATAAGCCATCGATAGCGCAAAGGGGACATTATCGATAATGCCGCTTGCAACTCCGGAGCTCCAAAGAAGGGTACTTATTAAGCCTATGTGGTTATCTTTAAAAATTTCGGTTATAAAACCGGCAAATATCTTTATTGCCCCGGTATGTTCAAGCCCTCCAACTACAACAAAAAGCCCAATGAAGAATAAGATGACTTCATAATCGACTTTTACTATGACGTCACCGCTCTTTTTGCCGAGGAATAAAAGCATTGTAAATGCCGGAACCATTGCTGCAAGAGGGACTGTGAGCGGATAGTGCAGGTATCTCTCAATAGACGAATGTGTTATAAGCAACAATACTGCGACGCCAAAGGCAATCAGGCCGGCATTAAGCTGTTTTCTGTCGACTATTGCATCTTTGGGGTCCATCTGCTCCATTTCCTTCACCGATATCCCGCCTCTTGAGACCAGCTGTTTTCTTGTAACTGCATAACAGTATAAAAGGCACGCAGCCCCGGCAACTATTGCTATTGGACCGTTATGGATCACAAAATCATTGAAATAAAACCCGAGCTTTAAACCGAGTATTACATTCGGGGGATCACCTACAAGCGTTGTTGAACCTCCAATATTTGCAAGGCAGACTTCAGTTATAATTAAAGGCACAGCATCTATCTTAAGCATTTTGCAAAGCTCATAGGTAAGTGCAGCAAAAAAAAGCATTACCGTTATGCTGTCCATGAAAGCTGCAAGTATGCCCGTGATAATGGGAAATACTATAAAGATCTTTGTTGGAGAATATTTTAGCCATTTGGCAATCACGAGCGCCAGATAAGTAAAAAAGCCTGCCATGGAAAGTGAGGTCACAATAATGAACATGCCAAAAAGAAGCCCTATGGTTTCCCAGTTAATGAAACTTATGGCATCATTTAATGTAAATATCTTGAAAAGGATAAGAGCCAGCGCGCCGGCAAATGCTACAACAGTCCTGTTTACTTTTTCTATAATAATTGCTACATAAGTGAGGATAAAAATAATAAGGGCTATTATTGTATCGTTCAAACCTTACCTCATCTTTACTCTTTTAAATATGCTTTTTTTGGGTATTTATTTTTGAGCGCGTTTTTTTTAAAGGTTTTCTTAAAAATTAGTTATGTATAGTAGCACTAAAGCATTAGAAATTCAATTTAAAAAAGGACCTTGTTGATGGATTTTTTTTTACATATTTAAGTCAGCAAACTTCAGGAATACTTAATTGTTATCTAAAGGTATAAAAATGATTATAATATTATAATAATATTATAATATTTAACTTGACATTATTTTAATAAAAATACTAATATTAAATAAAACAATTTTTAAAGTTTTATTATAAAAAAAAGATAATGATATGTGACTGATATGTATTTTATTGTAATTATAAAAACTGTTGCATTTATACTGTGCCTTGCTGTTTTTATGTACCTGGTGATGGATAACATTTTCTATGTATTAAACAAGCGCAGAAGATGAATTGCAGAGCAGGAATAAATGACACAGGCCAAAAACAGCATTTTAAAATTTACTCTTATTATCATATTCTTACTGTAACAAGTCTTTCTAAATTATTATAATCTTTTTCCACTTCTATAAAAGCAGGTTTTAAATACTCTTCGATGCTTTTTACAAGTGAATTGCAAATTACCGGGTCTGTCTCAAAAATATAATATCCAGGGTTTTTGGCCAAAAGCCCACGGGTTGTTTTGATAATTTTTTCATAAAACTCGGTACCGTATTTTCCTGCAAGCAGCGCTTCCACCGGTTCATACTCCCTTACTTCTCTTGGCAGATCGTTGTAACCGGAATCTGTTATATATGGAGGATTTGAGATTATTATATCTATAGTTTCTTTATTTTCCGCGTAGAAGTTCCCATCATCAGGAATGATATCAGATTTTATAAACTTTAAATTTTCAATGCAATCTGCAGGAAGTATTTTAGCGGCATTCTTTGTGGCAACCTTAAATGCTCCTTCGCTGTTTTCAGTCGCAAATATCTGCCATTTTATTCTAAATACAGTTACCGGTATTGCCCCTGCTTTAACGGAAAGCTTTTGCAGCTCATCCTGCTTCCTGATGAAGCCATCCATTTCTGTTGCAAGGCTGAGCGCGATTGCCCCGCTTCCCGTGCCTATCTCAAGAATATTAAGATCTAATGTTTGCTCCCCCTGTACAAAGTCTTCAATTTTTTTAAGAAGGGCTTTCTTTCTTAAGACATCAAATGCTGCATATAAAGCTCGGTCGACCAGCAACTCGGTTTCAGGTCTTGGAATCAGCACATTTTTATCTACAAAAAGCTCGAGGTTCCTGAAACAGGATTTATTTAAGATATATTGAACAGGTTCGTGCTCTATCCTTCTCAATATATATTCCCTGAATTTCTTCCGGTCTTTTTCCTGCGGAATCCTTTCAAAGTTCAGGTAAAGCTGCATCCTGGTGTAATCCAGGGCATCAGACAATAGAAGTTCTGCGGATAGTCTTGGTTGCGGTATCCCTTTTGATGTAAAATAATCAGTCGCCCATTTAAGCAGGTTTTTTACATTCCATGTTTGTTTGTTCTCATACAAATAAAAAAGCTCCTGGAGTATTAAAGCTTTTCCAATTTTTTTTCTTCATCAGCAGTCCTCAAAGCATCCAGAAGTTCGCTTATGTTTCCTTCAAGGATCTCATCGAGTTTGTATAAAGTCAGGTTTATCCTGTGATCGGTGACCCTGCCCTGGGGATAATTATATGTACGTATCCGCTCACTTCTGTCACCTGAACCGATCTGCATCCTCCTGTTTTTTGTCTGCGCATCCATCTGCTTCTGCTCCTCGATTTCCTTAAGCCGCGCACGCAATATCTTGAAAGCTTTTTCCTTATTCTGCAGTTGGGATTTTTCATCCTGGCATGATACAATCATTCCTGTAGGAATATGAGTTATCCTGACGGCTGAATCAGTAGTATTGACGGACTGCCCTCCCGGCCCTGAAGACCTGAACACATCTATACGTATATCTTTTGGATCTAAATTTATGTCTACATCTTCAGCTTCCGGCAATACTGCAACAGTCACAGTTGAAGTATGTATTCGGCCGCTTGATTCCGTAACAGGGATGCGCTGAACCCTGTGGACTCCTGACTCATATTTCATGTCTGAATAAACCTGCTTGCCCTCGACTTCAAAAATGACTTCCTTGAACCCGCCGATTCCAAGGGTGCTTGAGCTCAGGACACTATGTTTCCATCTTTTGCTCTCTGCATATTTTGTATACATCCTGAACAGGACTTCAGCAAAAAGCGCCGCTTCATCCCCGCCTGCGCCTCCCCGTATCTCGATTATTGAGTTCTTTGAATCATTAGGGTCTTTTGGCGTTAAAAGAACCAGTATTTTTCTTTCAAGCTTCCCCAGCTGGATGCTGCTTTTCTCAATCTCCTCGATTATAAACTGCTTCATATCATCGTCCTGTTCAGCTTTGAGCATTTCTTTTGCCTCTTCTATTGAATACAATACCTGTCTGTATTCTCTTGCAGCCAGCACTATTTCTTCAAGATCGGATATCTTCCTGCCGTATTCCTTGATTTTTTCAGGATCTGAGGCAACCTCCGGGCTTGCAAGCGTGTCGACAAGCCTGTTATAGGATTCCTCATAGCTTTTTATTTTTTCAATTAACTCTACCATTAGATTTTCTTTTTACGACTTAAATAACCCACGAAAATATGGGTAAAAAAACATTGGTGTAAACATACCTTCATTCTTTGCTATGCATTTATTGCTACATCGTCCTTCTTGGACAATATAGCTTCCTCAAAGGTATCAGCGGCTCCGCTTTCTTCAGCTTCGAGGATTTTCTGAAGGGAGCTGACAGCAACTTCTATCTGCATGTCGTCCGGCTCCTTTGTCGTTATCTTTTGAAGCAGGAGCCCGGGATAAAACAGTATATTTACTATTCTATATCTGCTGAACTTTCCTGCAAGCCTGATAAGCTCATATGAGATCCCGGCAATTACAGGAAGGAGCACTATCCTGGATAAAATCCTTATGTAGAACGGGGGTTTACCAAGAAAGGCAAATACAACCAGCGCTACAACCATGACTATCAGCAGGAAGCTGGTGCCGCAACGTAAATGAAGCCTGGAGTATTTTTTTATATTCTCTATTGTGAGCTCTACACCATTCTCATATGCCTGAATCGTCTTATGTTCTGCTCCGTGATACTGGAAAAGTCTCCTTATGTCTTTAATGAAAGAGACAATGACAATGTAACCGATAAGGAATGCTATCCTTATAAGACCCTCCAGCAGATTATATAAAAAGGGATTCTGGATGAGGTTATAAAAAGAACGGCCGATAAGAGTCGGGAGTAAAAAAAATACGCCTACGGTAAAAGCAACTGCAATCAAGACAGAAATCGACATCTGTTTTTTTGAAATATTTATTTCCTCTCCGGTTGATTCATTGACTGAGTAGCTGAGCGCTTTAAAACCCAGCGCAAGGTTTTCAACAAGTGCAACCATGCCCCTTATAAAGGGCCATCCGAGCACTTTTTTCCTGTTCATCACGGAAATCTCTTTAAAAACACCGGTCGCAATAGTCTGGTCGGGCCTTCTTACTGCCACAGCCCAGAACCTCCTGCTTCGCATCATCACTCCTTCCATAACTGCCTGCCCGCCTACATTCAGCTTTGAAAGGTTTTTACATGAATTATCATGGTTGCATGGGGCATTAGCTGATTCATCTAAGGAAGCCTTTTTACCGGTTTCAGTGGAATTTAAATCCTGCTTTACGATATTGCTTTTGTCAGGCATCAAAATCACTTGCCTTTGGCGGACTGTCACATGAAAACTTGCCCTCCGGGCAGGGCCCTCTCAGACAATTTGGTCCGGATTTTTCGAATATGACGGGGCATACTGTTTTTACAAGCCTGAGCATTTGAACCGCAAGTTCCCTTATCTCCCACTGTGCCCTGTTACAGCACCTGATTGCAAAAAAATGAAGCAGTTCCCTGCCATTCATTGATACTATTATCTTCGTTTCAGATGCATTTGGCAGGATATATCGCGCATCTTCCGCTTCTACCCCTGAATCAAGAAGTTCTTCATAAAAAGAATGTATATTTTTTATGAAATCATCAAATTTTTCTGCAACCCTTGGGTTATTTTTGACTGTGGGTGGAACGATATACTCATAATTGCCCCTGAACTTTACATATCTTTGAGACTGCTGATTATAGGATGCAAGCCGGTGCCGGACAAGCTGGTGTGTCAGCGCCCTTGATACGCCTTCAACTGCAAAAGTAAAATATATGTGCTCCGTAGTGCTGAGATGTCCGCTTTTTATTACAAACCTTACAAGTTTGTTTGCTTCTTCAGTGTCCAGATCTTCAAACAGTTGCTCGCCTCCGACAGGTGAATAACAAAGCCTGGCTGCAACCGCAACCATTCTTTCAGGTTCAGGGGTATATTTTACTAACTTTACTTTCATTATTTTTTATTGGGTGAGATAACCGGTGAAAAGCTGGCTACTCTTTTTTTACAGCTTCAGGAGGATTATTTTTTTACCTTTTTTAATCTTCTCTGGAATCTATCCACTCTTCCGCCTGCATCAACGAGCTTTTGCTTGCCTGTGTAAAAAGGATGGCAGCTTGAGCATATTTCAATATGCATTTCTTTTTTAGTTGAGCTGGTCTGGAAAATATTACCGCAGGAGCAGGTAACGGTACACTCGTAATATGCCGGATGTATTTCTTTTTTCATATTATATAACCTCACAATAAATGTAAATTTCAAAGACGATATATTACCACATGGGATTTATTAAGTAAATAAAAACCGGTCAGGCTCGCTGATTCAACGAAGCTTTATTATTTTGAAGGCTTGCTTTTATAATATTCAGGAAATCCTTGTTCGTCTTTGTTTTACGGATATAGTCTATCAGCTGTTCTATAGCTGCTTCGGGTTCTTTTTCATGTATTATTCTTCTTAGTTTCCATACGCTTCCGGCCTCATCGTCATCCATCAGGAGCTCTTCCTTACGGGTGCCGGAACGGGTTATATCTATTGCAGGAAATATCCTCTTATCTGCAAGCTTCCTGTCAAGATTTATTTCCATATTTCCTGTACCCTTGAATTCTTCAAAGATGACTTCGTCCATACGGCTTCCTGTGTCTATCAATGCAGTTGCAAGGATTGTCAGGCTGCCTCCGAATTCAATATTTCTTGCAGCGCCAAAGAACCTTTTTGGAGGGAAAAGAGCAGTGGAATCAACCCCGCCCGATAGTACCCTTCCACTTGCAGGAGTTGCAAGGTTATAAGCCCTTGCAAGACGTGTTATGCTGTCCAGGAGGATAAGCACATCTTTTCCATGCTCTACAAGCCTTTTGGCCCTTTGCAGGACCAGTTCAGAAACCTGGATATGGTTTTCTGAAGGCTGGTCGAAAGTTGAACTTATTACTTCACCTTTTACTGATCTTTCCATATCAGTGACCTCCTCCGGTCTTTCATCAACAAGCAGGACCATTATATAAACCTCGGGATTATTTGTGGCAATACTGTTGGCAATATCTTTTAAAATTGTTGTCTTGCCTGCCTTGGGAGGAGAGACTATAAGGCCCCTCTGGCCTTTTCCAATAGGTGCAATAAGGTCGATTATCCTGGCCGTAATATTGGGATGAGATGTTTCAAGTTTTAACCTGTCCAATGGATAAATAGGCGTAAGGGCTTCAAACGGCTTTCTTTTCCTTATAAATTCAGGGTCGACATCATTTACTTTTTCAATCCTTAGCAGTGCATTATATTTCTCGTTGTCTTTGGGAGGGCGCACCACCCCAAAAATTTCATCGCCCTGCCTTAAGTGAAACCTTCTAATCTGCGACTGGGACACGTATATGTCATTTGAACCCTGCAGGTATCCATTTGTCCGCAGAAAACCATATCCTTCAGAAAGTATATCCAGTATACCCTTCATTTTTTCTTCATATACTTCAAGCTCGCCTTCAAATCTTTTTTCCAGTTCGGCTTCAGGTTTTTCAATTTCTATTTTTTTTACCGCTTCCTCTGCTTCCTCCAGCTCTTCTTCTATATCCTTTAATATCACATCAGTTGCACCCGGGCCCGATACGGGTGTTTCAGCGACCGCCGTTTTACCAGCAACAGCGCCTGCCTTCCTTCCATGTTTTATATGGGCAGTTGTTGTTTCAGTTTTATTACCGCTTAAACGAGCTACGACCTCGAGTATTTTGTCAATCAGGCCTTCCTTCTTTAAATTGGTCGTACTGCCAACTTTCAGTTCCTTTGCAATGTTCCTAAGTTCCGGAACCATTTTCCCTTCAAGGTTTTCCCTTGTCAGGGCTTTTAATTCTTCTAACAATTTATACTTCTCCTTTCAATAATCCCTTATACTGTATCATGTGGGGATTAGATGTTTACTTAAAAAGCAATTAAGATTGTTTGTAAAAAAGAAAATCCAAAATAATTAAAATTGATATTTTCTGGAGTTAAATAGAATCTTTATTATCTATATCGTCAAATTTTTAGAATAACTGAATAAAAACGAAGATTACTTTATCCTCTCTGCTGCAAAATTGCAACCGCAAACAACCATGTAGAAAGATATTATATATTTATTTTAAAAAAAGCAAGTAAAATTTAACCTTTGAAGCATGCATGGTTTTTAAAGTATTTCTTCCGAAACCACTATTACACTATCCTTTTCAGCAAAAACAACACTTATAGATTTTGGCGGGTTTAAATAGATACCAAAATTCTTGCTTTCAATTGCTTCTTCATCTGCTATCTTGTAGCCTATTGCAACTTCATCTTTAAGGCTTGCTGCCCTGACAAGTGTGTTGAAATTCACAGGACTGCCTGTCTTTATATATCCGGTTATTTTCTTCAGGTATATTTCAGAGCCTGAATCGCTTAAAAGATCTTCAAAAACTGGATTTAGCTTTTCATTTTCTGAAAGCTGCGATAAAAACAAGCTTGACAATCGCTCGCTTACTATAAAATCATTGACCTTTGCAACTTTTGCAAGCTCCCTGTTTGAAATATCCAGAATCTCGCTTGTAATTGAAAATACAAGATTGTTTTTTTCTGCGATATCCCTTAAGTGCACAAGAACCATTAGTGTTATGCTGTCTGCTTCCTGCATTTCAAGCGTATTATAAGAAAGGACTACAACATGATCAAAACCGCCGTTTACAACCATGTCTTTAAGCATATCATAATCAGTAATATCGCTCTTTATAAAATCCAGTCTTGCATTTTTTACTTCAATATCAATGATACTGGAACTGGTGCAGCTTTTATCTGAATCAATGATTTTTTCTATAAGCTCAGGTTTTGCTGCAATTGTTATTCTTGTACCTTCAGCTATATAGTTATCAAGCTCATTTATTATGATCTTTCCGCTATCATTCCACCCCAATATAAGGATGTCTTCATGTTCGTGTTCATGACGGCCATTCGGTACAGTTATTGCACTTTCATCAAAACTGTTTTTATAATCTGCAGATATTGAAATAGCGCTTTCGCTGGCGCTTATTGCAATAATGCGGTCATTTTCTGAAAGTAAAGTATCCATCGGCGGATTCAGTTTTACTATCCCGCCGGACTCTATTCCAATGACTGAACAATTTTCAAACACAAAGAGTATGTCCCTGAAAGTCCTCCCTGCAAGTTCACCAATGCACTTCATGTTTATCTCGTCACCTTCGAAGCTTAGCAGGTCATTATAAACAACAGATAGGCCAGGCTGATGGCAGGTGTGGGCAATAAGCTCAGCAATGAATTTTTTATTCAAAATAAATTTTGCGCGGTCCCTGCCTGCTGCAATTTTTGCCGTATTTAAATTCCTGAATTTTTTCATTGCTGCTACTATATTTAACTGTCCACCCTGGATGTCTTTTACGCTATTGTTTATGGCAAGAAGGGTTTTGACTACCCTGAAATCAGAATCCTCTATAATGATTATTGATTTTGAATCGGAAAGGTTTACGATTTTAAGGTCATTGACTGAAACAGGGTCACCTTGCCTGCAGACTATACTTACATTGCGTGGCAGAATGAGCTTTTCCCTTATCTCATCCTCCATTTTTACTTTTTCCCTGTTTCCCATTATTACTATAATATTTTTCTTCCCGCTTTTTCCTGCCTGAACAAGATTTGCAATTATTGCAAATATCATTTCGGACCAGCCAAGTATTATAGTGTGTCCTTTTTCGATGACCCGGGAACGTCCTTTCTGCAAAGTCCTTATCCTTTGGTCTATTCCAGATACAAGGACGCCTATAAGGATGCTTGTTATTAAAATGCTCACAAGCGCACTTATCAGCGAAAGTATAAAATAGAGGGTGCCTATCCTGCCATCACCCATCATGCCGGTATTCAAAGTCCTGAAAAGGCTTAACCAGAAAAGCTCAAAAAAATTCATATCAGGAAATATCCTTGTGAGCCAGAGGACAAGCGCAAAAATAAGTATAAAAATAACAGTTATTACTGCAAGGAACCCTATCAGGGAAAGAGTACCCCTGGACATGATATTATCGAATCTGTACCTGAGGCGATTACCTGGCGATTTTTTTAATGATGTGTCTTTTTTTTCATTCATAAAAATTATCAAAAAGTTTTATTGCCGTATGTCTTGCTGTAACTATATCCAAAAGATTCAAATAGTGTAAATAATAAATCCAAATTATACTATCACATTTTTAAGAAAGAACGGTTGGCGAAGGCCAGCCCCAGCCGTTCTTTCTTAATACTTAGTGGTTCAGGACCATAATCTGGCACATAATAATCAAGCACAGTATCGCCTGCTGAATGGTTGCTTTTGGGGTTTATCAATCCTATGTGAATTTAGGCAATCGGGATAGTGACTCCTTTACCTTCTCCGTAGGATACCTGAAATCCTTAAGTTTACCATCAAGATAGTCCTCGTATGCCCCCAGATCAAGATGTCCATGTCCGCTTAAATTAAATGCTATTATTTTCTTTTCGCCTGTTTCTTTGCATTTTAAAGCTTCATCTATTGCAGTTTTTATTGCATGGGTGCTTTCAGGAGCAGGGATTATGCCTTCTGTTTTTGCAAAAATAGAGCCTGCATCAAAAGCGCCGGTCTGTGAAATAGAGACAGCTTCAACAAGATTCTCGTGCTTCAGCAGGCTTACCTGCGGCGCCATACCATGATAACGGAGCCCTCCTGCATGGATACCTGCAGGAACAAAATCATGCCCCAGGGTATACATTTTCGCAATCGGCGCCATTTTTGCAGTATCGCCATAATCATAGACAAACTCACCCTTTGTAAGCGATGGACACGCATCAGGTTCTACTGCAATAAGCCTGATGTTTCTGCCCTTTAACTTATCAGGTACAAACGGGAATGCAAATCCTCCAAAATTGCTTCCTCCTCCGACGCATCCGATTAAAATATCGGGATATTCGCCGATCTTTTCAAACTGCTTTTTAGTCTCAAGCCCTATTACAGTCTGGTGGAGGATAACATGGTTTAGCACACTTCCAAGTGAATACTTGCCACCGCTTTTTACAGCATCTTCTACAGCTTCACTTATTGCTATACCAAGGGAACCGGGAGAGTGAGGGTCATGGGCAAGTATGGACCTTCCTGCATCTGTACGCTCCGAAGGCGATGGAAAGACCTCTGCTCCCCATAACTTTATCATCGTCCTCCTGTAGGGCTTCTGGTTATAGCTTACCCTTACCATATAGACAGTCACATCAATGCCAAAAAGATTCCCTGCATAGGACAGGGCGCTTCCCCACTGGCCTGCCCCGGTCTCCGTGCATATCCTTTTTGTCCCCGCTTTCTTGTTATAATAGGCCTGTGCAACCGCAGTGTTCGGCTTGTGGCTTCCCGCAGGGCTTACACTTTCATTCTTGAAATAAATTTTTGCAGGAGTGCCCAGGTATTTTTCAAGCCTGTCTGCGCGCACCAGCGGTGTTGGCCTCCATATCTTATAGATATCAAGTAACTCTTTTGGTATGTCTATAAAGCGGTCCATTGACACTTCCTGCATTATAAGCTCCATAGGAAACAGTACCGACAGGTCATCCGGCCCAAGGGGTTTTCCATTCTGCGGATTAAGCGGCGGATCAAGCGGTTTTGGAAGGTCCGGATTGATATTGTACCATTGTTTCGGGATATCGTTTTCTGAAAGCAATATCTTTTTTTCTTTTTCATCTAAAGCCATTTTATATCTTCTCCTTTTTTATTATTCTTTTAAAATCTTATAAGATCTTCTCTTAATAAATTTTTTTCATCCCTGCCTAAAGCAAACAAAAAGCTGTTTTAAAGGCTGGTCCATAATAACTGCCTTTGTCGTAAAACCGCCGGCATTTCTTTCACCTTACCTTTCAAATCCCGGTTTTTCATTATAATGAATTTAAATATAAAAAACTTCCCACCAATAAAAATCCTGAAACTTTCTCTGAAAATAAAAAAACCTCTACTATCCCTACAAATTGTAGAGACGAGAGGTTTGCTTCCCGCGGTGCCACCCTACTTCACAGCAATGCTGTGCGCTCGATACAGGGTACAGATAATACCCTTTCCCATGGTTACGGGGGAATCCGTCCTGGCATACTCTCCGCAGCCGGATTTGTGCCAGACACCTAACAGGCCCATTCAGACACCAGTACTGCAGACGCCATCTCACCGGCAGCGACTCTCTGTATGCTACTTAATGCCCTACTATTCCTGATCACAGGTTTTTCAGCGATATTATTTTTTCAATAATACAATAAAATAAAAGCAACGATATTGGAAATTACTGCTACTATCTTAAAGTAGGTATTATTTAAACAGAAATTGAAAAAATTGCAAGCTTTTCGATAAACTTCTATAAATTTATATTAAGAAATATTGCTTAAGTGTCAGTTAAAAACAGGGTAATCCTCAATATTTATGTAGCCCCGTATAATTTTTGCTGCCTGGTTGAAAGAATAATTCATGAAAATATCCATAAGGTTTAGCTGCTGCCCGCTTATTATATTCGGTTCACCCTTGATGCCGCCGAGCTCTGCTGCTATTTTTTCTGCATCCCTGTAGGTCCCTATTGTATCAATAAGGCCCAGTTCAAGCGCTTCCGTGCCCAGGTATACCCAGCCTGTTGCAATCTCTTTTACTTTATTGACTTCCAAATTCCTGCTTGCTGCCACATCATTGATAAACTGTTCATATATCTTAAAGGTCTGCTCTTCCAAAAGTGTTTCCTCTTCAGGAGTCAGGGGCCTGTCTGAACTTCCAACATCCTTATACTTGCCCTGCTTTATTGTCGTATATTCTATGCCGAGTTTTTTGTAGAGTTCCTCCAGGTTGGGTATCTGCATTATCACCCCGATGCTGCCTATGGAAGAAGACCTGTTGGCGACTATTTCATCTGCAGCGCACGAGATGTAATATGCCCCTGATGCGCAGACATCGCCGACAGAAACGACAATCGGTTTTGTTATTTTCTTCATTTCTTCAAATATCTCCTGTGAGGCTGCTGCACTTCCGCCGCCACTGTTCACCCGCAAAAGTACCGCTTTTACTGAAGGGTTTTTTTCAGCTTCCTGAAGCTGCCCAACCATCAATTCTGGTGTTATCGCTGTCCCTCCAAGCAATCCTGTCGACTGCGTTCCTGATATGACCCCCTCCATCCTTATCAGGTAGATAGAGTCCATGCCGGTAGGTATGCCTCCGCCTGCAAAGCTTGCTCCAAAACTTCCTGCGGCGATTCCAGCAAAGAAGCAACCTCCGCCAAGTATAAAAAGTATAAACAGGCCCAGAAATACAAATCCTGTTATTTTTCCTGCACTCATGCTTTTGTTTTTTTCATTCATTTTATCTTTCCTGTAAAATAATCCATTAGAAGAAACCCGTCTTTTATAAATATCCCTGTTTTTGCAGGGTATGTCTCGTCAAACACAATCGCAGCATTTACTTTACTGTTTTCATTATTTGAATAGATCAGGAAAGGTACGGCATCTGATGTGTGTGTTTTTTTAATAAGCGGGGTCGGGTGATCCGGCAGTATCATTATGCTGTACCTTACTTTCATGCAGTCAAGACCTTCTTTGATTGTCTTTACCACCATGCTGTCTATGAGTTCTATCGACCTTATTTTTTCTGCAAGATTTCCCTGGTGGCTGCACTCATCCGGCGCTTCAATATGTATAAATACAAAATCCTGGCTGCCCTCCAGCTCACTGAGCGCTGCTTTGGCTTTGCCATAAAAATTAGTATGTATGTTCCCAGTTGCCCCTTCAACACTTACAGGTTTTAAGCCTGCGCTTATTCCTATTCCCTTGACCAGGTCCACTGCTGAAATGACTGAACCAGTCAGGCCATACTTATCAAAAAATGAATCAAGGTGGGGTTTTTTTGCTTTTGCCCATATCCAGATTGAATTTGCAGGTTTTTTACCGTCCCGAGCCCTTTTCAGATTCAAAGGATGATTCTTTAAAACCAGGCTGCTTTTCTTCATCAGGTCAAGAAAAATGTGCCCATGCTGTCCTGCCGGCAGATAATCTTTTATTACTTTTCCTGATATGTCATGCGGAGGTATAAGCCTGTAAGCTTCGCTGCCACCTTCAGGCCCGTTTTTCCATACTATGACATGCCTATATGAGACACCCGGATAAAACTTTATTTTTTCTGACCCCAGTTTTTTATCTATATCTGTGACCAGTATCCGGGCTTCTTCTGTTGTTATCTCTCCTGCAGAATAATCAACCATCGACCTCATTCCGTAGTCTTCTTCGTCCGAGAGGGTGACCAGATTACACCTGAAGGTAATGTCATCTTCAGAAAGTTCTATGCCGATGCTGATTGCTTCAAGAGATGACCTGCCAGTTGCATACCTTGCCGGGTCATACCCAAGTATTGACAAATTTGCAGTATCGCTGCCGGGCGACATGCCGTCAGGTATTGTTTTGACCATTCCTACCTGGCCTGACTTTGCAAGCATGTCGATAAAAGGTTTTTTTGCTACCTGCAGGGGGGTCCTGCCTCCAAGCGCTTCAACCGGGTAATCAGACGCTCCGTCTATCAGTATGAGAGCATATTTTTTTCCGTCGTTTTTCATATCATGAAATCCCAAGGATTTTTGAAATAAAGCCCTTCATTTGGCCTTTTTTACAAAAATTATTATGGAGTATTTTCCTGCTGCCAATATCCCTTAGCGGTGCAGGTATCGATTGCCCTGTTTCTGTAGAAAGTTTGGTAAGCAAGGCAAATTCATCCAGCCCGCTGTATCCTGAAGGATCGCTGCTGATAGCCCTGATAACACTTCCTGGAAACTTAAACGGGCTTGCTGTAGAAGCTATGATTGTTTTTGTCCTGTCGCTTGTGCTTTCCACATATTCCCTGTAAACAAAATAAGCAACTGCCGTGTGAGTGTCCATGAGATAATTGTGCTGATAATAAACCTCTTTTATGGATTCCAGTGTCTGCTGTTCAGTAGCATAACCTCCCCAGAAACCACTGAGTTTTTCCTTCATTTCCTCATCGATTTCAAAAACCCCCCGCTCCGCCAGTTCCTCAAAAAGACCTGCCAGCCTTTTTGTATCCCTGTCACAGAGTTCATAAACCAGCCTTTCAAGGTTGCTTGAGATAAGTATGTCCATGGATGGCGACATTGTCAATTTTAATTCCCTTACCCTGTTATATACACCGGTATTTATGAATTCATAGAGGACGTTATTTTCATTTGATGCACATATCAGTTTGTTTACAGGCAACCCCATACTCTTTGCGTAATATGCTGCCAGTATATTACCGAAATTCCCTGTAGGAACTACTATGTTTATTTCATCGCCTTCTTTTATCTCGCCTTTCTCAAGCAGCTTGACATAAGAATTCACATAATATGTCACCTGAGGAATCAGCCGGCCGATATTAATGGAGTTTGCTGAAGACAACATAATATTATTTTCTGCAAGCTTCCCACTGAAATCCGGGTCATTGAATATATTTTTTACGCCTGTCTGGGCTTCATCAAAATTGCCGTCTATTGCACATACAAAAGTATTTTTGCCTTCCTGTGTTATCATCTGCCTTTCCTGGACAAGGCTTACACCCATTGAAGGATAAAAGACAATTATTTTCGTCCCGGGTACACCTGAAAAACTTTCAAGCGCAGCCTTGCCCGTATCCCCGCTTGTTGCAGTAAGGATAACGATTTCTTTCTGTATCCCGGTTTTTTTTACCGCCAGCATTAAAAGATGCGGCAATATAGATAGCGCCATATCTTTGAATGCTGAAGTTGCTCCGTGAAACAGTTCAAGAAAAAAGACATCACCGGTTTTTACAAGCGGTGCAATTGCAGGGGTATCAAATTTTTCATCATACGCTTTTTCAATGCAAGACATCAGTTCGCCTGCATCAAAATCTGTCAAAAACCTGCTTAAAATGTAAAATGCAAGCTGCCTGTAATCAGAGCCAGCAAGGCAGCAGGGCAGGATATCCAGCCCGGGTATTTTTTCGGGAACATAAAGACCTCCGTCTGCTGCAATGCCCCTGACTATTGCAGCTGAAGAGGGAAGCCTTTCATTATCGCTTCTTGTGCTTTTGTAGCAAATGTCATCCAGATTCATAAGCCCGGCATTTTATAATACAGGTTAATGATTTAAATCAATCCAGCTCTTCAACCCTTATGATGTTTATTATTTTCTTTACCGCATCAAGCTGTTTTAATTCTTCAATGGAATCATAAAGATTTTTGTTCCTGGTCTCATGGGTTACAAAAATCAACCTTGCAGTATCTTTTACATCTATCTGTTTCTGTATCATGGATTTTATGGAAACAGAGTTATCCCCGAATACTTTTGCAATACAGGCAAGCACGCCTGCCCTGTCAAAAACATCCATGAGTATATAGAATTTATCATTTGTATCCATAAATGGGGCTATCTGCTTATCGGTAAAACAGGTGCACCCGTAGATTATCCTCTTATTGTTACGGTCATAATTGCGTGCGATGCTTATTATATCCCCGACCACAGAGCTGGCGGTAGGTTTGTCGCCAGCGCCTTTTCCGAAGCTCATTATCTCGCCGACATAATTTCCGTAAAAGTAAACTGCATTATACGTGTCATTTATTTTTGAGAGAATATGGCTTTTGGGGATAAGCGCCGGGTGGACCCTGACATTTATACTGCCCTTCTCCTCGCTCCCGATGGCAAGCAGTTTTATTGCATATCCAAGCTCGTCTGCATAAGATATATCAGAAATAGATATTTTCTTTATTCCTTCCCTGTAAACATCCTCAAAATGTACCCTGCTGTTAAATGCAATGGATGCAAGTATTGCCAGTTTGTTTGCAGCGTCCTTGCCCTCTATATCAGATGAAGGATCTGCCTCAGCATATCCCTTTTCCTGCGCCATCTTAAGCGCTGCATCAAAACTTAAATTATCTTCTTTCATCCGCGTCAGTATAAAATTAGTCGTTCCATTCACTATCCCCACGATTTTGGAGATATTATTTGATGCAAGGGAAGACTTTAGGGGCCCTATTATGGGTATGCCCCCGCCTACGCTTGCTTCAAACAGGATGTCCACATTGTTTTTTTCTGCTTCCTCAAAGATTTTTGCGCCTTTTTTAGCCATAAGGTCTTTGTTGGCGGTAACTACATATTTTCCGTGTTTTAATGCCCCTATGATATAATCAAGTGCCGGCTCTATCCCTCCAATGAGTTCTACAACTATATCTATGCCGGGATCGTTTACTAATTCTTCTGCATTCTCAGTAAACTTTATATCTTTGTATTTTCCTTTAAAATCTTTTTTCCCTGAAAGATATTTCTCGGCAACGATTTTTATCTTTAAGTCCTTGCCTATTTTTTTCAATATATAATCATGCTGTTCATGTATGAGCCTGAAAACCTCTGAACCTATATACCCGAGCCCTATAAGGCCTATGTTGATATTCAGGTTATTGCTTGCAGAAATGTCAATTGCTTCTTTCATGCTTTACTCACATTCAGTTAATTTTTTATCTTTTGCAATAAGATCCTCATAAGACTGCCTTTCGACCCAGATGCAGCTTTTTCCATCCTCCACTGCAGCAACTGCACTTCGCGGCTGACCGTTATAATTGCTGGACATCGAATAGCAGTAAGCCCCGGTGGCCCCTACAAGGATAAGGTCGCCTGCTTTGACCTCGGGCAGCATTATATCCTCAATTATAATATCCCCGCTCTCACAATGTTTCCCCACTATTGTATATTTAACATAGTCTTTACTGCCGTCTGGCAGGCCCCTGGTGTTTCCCTCTTCATTTAATACTTCATCACCATGGCTGATTTCCCCAATATAACCCGCCCTGTTTGCGATATAAGCTTTGTATTTTGCCTGGTAAAGTATGGGCCTGATATTATCAGACATACCGCCATCAACAGCAATGTAATTCTTTATCTGGGGTATTATTTTTATTACTCCTGCTTCATAAAGAGTGGTTCCTGCATTCCCTGCTATGGACCTGCCCGGCTCAAGGCATATTTTTTCTATTGTTACCCCATAGAAAGCAGAGTATTTTACCAGTGCATCATGGACTATTTTTGCAAGTTTTTCTATTGTTGCAGGTTCATCTTCAGGTACATACCTGATTCCCAGACCACCGCCGATATTAAGGATTTTGATTTCATATCCTGTGTTGTCTTTTACCCCTTTTATGAAACCAAGCATGGTGTCAATGAGTTTTTCATATACTTCAATGTTGAATATCTGTGAACCTATATGTGCATGCAGGCCTGTCAGGGTGACGTTTTCCATTTCAATTGCTTTTTTAACAGCATCCATAGCTATTCCTGCATGTATACCGAACCCGAATTTGGACTCTATGGCCCCGGTCTGGATATATTTATGGGTATGTGCTTTGATGCCCGGAGTTATCCTTAACATGATTTCCTGTTTTATGCCTCTATCCCTGGCAAGCCAGTCTATTGTATCAAGCTCATTTATATTATCAACAATAAAAGTGCCGATTTTATAATCAAGGCCGAATTTTATCTCTTCCCGGGATTTATTATTTCCATGAAAATATATTCTTTCAGGTTCAAAACCGCTCCGGAGTACTGCAAAAAGCTCCCCTCCGGTAGAAACATCTATGGACAGGCCTTCCTGTTTTATAAACTGGCACATTGGGAGGGCGCAGAAAGCTTTTGATGCGTAGATTATATCGGATTTATACTCGGCAAAGCTGAAAGCATCCAGATAGCCCTGGCATTGTTTGCGCAAAGTCGCTAAATCAACTATATATAATGGTGTCCCGTAATGTGCCTTTAAATCAGCAACATCGCAACCGCCAATCGTTATTCTTCCTTCATTGTTTATACTGGTGCTTACAGGCAGCAACATTTTTAATCACCGTTTCCTTCTACTTGAGTGTTTTCTCTCTGTTACTTAGATCCCCTCATCAAAACCAATTTAAAGAAAGGCATAAATATCCTAACAGGAATATTTTAACAGGAATAAATATTTTATTATTATTATAATAATAAGCAAGCAATTGCAATACCGTATAGTTTACATTTTTATTTAAAGCAGCAGGTATTTAAAACATACACAGTGAAGAAGTATGTAAAAACAGGTGCGGCTTTACATTTTTACCGGCGTGCTTACTTTCAGGATACGCATTGCATTTGAGAGCACAACCCTTGCAAGCAATATCAGCTTGAACCTGCTGGTATTTAGCTTTCCTTCATCTATTACCCTGTGGTGCTTATAAAAATAGTGAAACTGCGAAGCCAGCCTGTAAAGATACTGGTTAATCATATAGGGGGCTTCATTTACACATGCGTCGTTTACAATATCCGGATAGAGAAGGAGTATCTTTGCAAGCCCGTTCTCATCCTCATTTGCAAGCTTTATATCATCAAATCTATTATTCGATATAAAGAAATCAATAGTCTCTTCAAAAATCCTGGTGCTATTGCCCGGGGGATTTTTGTCAAAGGTATCGCCTGCCGGCTGCGCATATTCATCTGTGGATATGGTACTCTCCGGTCTCCATTGTTCCGGCAACTTAAGCTCTTTTTCATTGAACCTTAGTTCTCCGCTGGCACACAGCCTTTTGACTTTTTCAATTACATTTGCTATCCGCGCATGGGCATACTGGACATAATAAACCGGATTCTGGTTTGATTTTTGTTTTGCAAGGTCAAGGTCAAAATCCATAGGCGTATCGAAAGAATTGGCGCAAAAAAAATACCTTATTGCATCACTTCCAACCTCTTCTATCAGGTCGTCAAGATTATAGACTTTTCCTTTTCTTTTTGACATTTTGACTGCCTGGCCGTTTTCAATAAGATGCACAAGCTGCCCTATTATTACCTCGATGTTTGCATCATCAAACCCCGTTGCGCGCCCTATTGCGTGAAGCCTCTTTATGTACCCGTGATGGTCTGCGCCCAGGATGTATATAAGCCTGTCAAATCCCCTCTCTGTCTTGTTTATCAGATACATAATATCTGACGCAAAATATGTGGGCTCCCCGCCGGTCCTTATGACAACCCTGTCTTTCTCATCCCCGAAATCAGACGCTTTAAACCAGAGCGCATTGTCTTTTTCATATATGATGCCCTTTTTCTTAAGGGCCTCTATAGTTTTTTCAAAGTTTGAGTCTTTATGCAGGCTGCTTTCATAAAACCAGTTGTCAAAAGCCACACCCATCGATGCAAGTGTTGCTTCAATTTTTTTTACCATTATCGCGATGCCCATGCGGCCTATTGCATCAATATCTATTTCATATGCAGCCGGCTGGACAACCAGGCACGAATCTCCCTTTTCTGAAATTATTTCCTCGACTACAGCTATGACAAGTTCTTCAGGGTATCCATCCTCAGGATATGGCATGGATTTTCCAAATGCTTTAAGGTAAAGACTTGCAAGACACCGGGCAAATTTTGCTATCTGGCTTCCAAAATCATTGACATAATACTCCCGGGATACTTCATAGCCGTTTGCAGCAAAGATGTTTGAAAGACTGTCTCCCAGGGCAGCCCACCGGCCATGCCCGATATGCAGACTGCCTGTCGGATTTGCGCTTACAAACTCTACCTGGATCTTTATGCCGACGCCGTTTGAGTTTTGTCCATAGTTGCCTGTATTTTGTGAAATTACCGCAAGTTCCCTTGCCAGATAATCCGGGTTTAAAGTAAAATTAATAAAACCCGGCGGTGCAATGCTTATATTTGCAGATTCCGCCCAGTTTTCAATTATTTTTTTACTTAGCATTTCAGCTATCTGAAGAGGGTTTTTTTTCAAGATGGGGGCAAGCACCATAGCCGCATTTGTAGTAAGATCTCCGAAGCTCCTGTTCTTCGGTTCGCTTAACGCTATTGCCTGGAAATCCATTTTTGCAGGATCCGGAATTTCAGCAGCATTTTGCCCGGCAAGCTCTGTCAGGGTCGTGGTTATCTCTTTTAAGAATCTTTTTCTTAAATCATTGATTAGCATTATACCTCATTATAAGCTATCTTCTGTTAAGCTGTCCCATGGTTATGCACCGATATATTATCCCGGTGTTACAAATAGCAATATGTCCGGGAATTATCAATAAATGCTGGTTGCATCTTTTGGAGCCGACGACCGGACTTGAACCGGTAACCTGCTCATTACGAATGAGCTGCTC
>CAYGYY010000025.1:22587-27583 GCA_964354265.1 uncultured Actinomycetota bacterium | reverse complement strand
TATTCATGTCTTCTGTCATCTTTTTTATTATCAGGAATTGCTGGTAATCCTTGAGCCCGAAATATGCCCTGCCGGGAAGCACTATATTGAATAATTTCATAACAACCGTACAAACTCCCCTGAAATGCCCGGGTCTTGAATTACCGCACATCACGTCCTCAAGGCCTTTGACTTCAACAAAGGACCCGAAATCCTGTTTATACATATCCCCTGCCAAGGGCACAAACAGAAAGTCAACCCCTGCTCTCTCGGCCAGCAGCTTATCCTTTTCAATATCTCTTGGATACCTGGCAAAATCCTCTCCAGGACCAAACTGGATAGGATTTACAAAAATGCTTACCGTCACTATCGAGCATTCTTTTCGGGCTTTTTCAATCAGGCTGATATGTCCCTCGTGGAGACATCCCATTGTCGGCACAAGGCCTGTGACTGCCGTATCGTGCTTCACCGATAATGATAAAATTTGCATTTGCCTGGTATTTTCAATTATTTCCATGTTATTTTATTTTCATTTTAAATTTCCCGTTGGCCAAGGATATAAACATCGTATTATCACCGGCATATCATCGCAGGAAATGGCTGCCCGGGAACCTTAGAGGATTTTTTTAAATTCTTCTAAGGTTGATTTTTTTATCCATCCATTTTCAAATGCCAGCCTTGCTGTTTCATAGCCCATAATCCTGTAAATCAAATCATCGCCATCCTTTAAGTATCTTTTAAAATTATACAGATGTTCCTCCACCGTGCCTATATCGCCTCTTGCAATAGGCCCTGTAAGGGCTTGCTTTGTTCCCAGACTCTTTATGTTTTCTATTGTCCCTTCTATCAGGCTGGATAATCCTTTTAAAGATTCCTCCTTTTTTATACCTATGCCTTCGTGGATATGAACAGCATAATTAATAAGGCAGACAAGGTAATTTGAAGCAACACATGCTGCAGCGTGGTAAAGCGATTTTTTATCATCATCGACTTCAATAATAAACCCGTCCAGTTGTTTTATGAAATAGTCTATAAATTCCTTTACTTTTCCTCCCTGCTTTTGTGGATAGGTGACTCCATAAATAGTGCCGGGCAGGGTTTCCAGTGAGGCTTCTATGGAGGCAAAAGATTTTACCGGATGTATAGAAGCAGTATAGGCTCCGGCTTCTGCTGCTGCCGCAAGGACTTTTAGGGACTTTGCGCCACTGAAGTGTATAAAAAGCTTTTCTTTTACTTTTTCTGGTATTGCTTCTACTACCCTATTGCAGACATCTTCGATTGCGTCATCCGGGGTGCAGATAAAAATGCAGTCTGATAGCTCGGCGCACCTGACATTATCACTAATAAATAAGACCTGCCTTCCTTCTGGACCAAGAAGGTCTGATGCCCTTTTGAGGGACTGCCTCCCTTTTGAAGAAATAGCTTTCAGGCTGATTCCCTGGATGTTTTTTCCAATTATGGCTGCAGCAAGGGTAGCCCCTAGCCGGCCAGGCCCGATTATTCCTATATTTTTATTAATGAATTGATCCATAGGGCTGCATTATGATTTTTCAGGATATGCGGATGGGCATCAACAGATATATAAGCCCGCCGTTTTTTTCCGGTTTTAACATTATTGGCTTAAGGGGTTCGACAATATTAAAGACTATTTTTTCATCATCAATAATAGTTAACCCGTCTATTAAAAAATCGGGATTGAATGCTATCTGGATGTTTTCTTCCCCATATCCTATTTCAAAGTCCTCGCTGGAGCTTCCTACCTCCCTGATGTTCATCGAAACAACTATCCTGCCTTTTTCTATGTCTAATTTAATAGGAATATTGTCCTGGGAAATAGACGATATCCTTTTTATTACATCCAGCATTGTTTCCCTTTTTATTATTATGCTGTGGTTAAAGCTTTCTGGAATAAGCTTTTCATAATCAGGGAATTTTCCGGAAAGCAGCCTGGATATTATTGTCGTGTGCATGCCCTTTTCATCACCCATAAAGAAACTCATCTGGTTCTCTTCTATGTTTAACTCGATTTCTCCGTCATAAAAATCACTTTTTGCTATCGTATCAAGCACCCTGGCGGGAACCACTGCCTTTACCTGGTCGCCTTTAAAAACTACATCGCTTTCTGCGACTGCAAGCCTGTAGCTGTCTGTGGCGGCCAGTTTTAATTTATTGATTGAAAGGTCGATCAAAATACCCGTAAGGACTACCCTGCTTTCGTCTGTAGAGCTTGCTTTTTGTACCTTTGAGATAAGATATTTTATATCCTTGTTCTTTATTTTAAACGAACCAGACTTTTTTATTGGAGGAAACTGGGGATACTCCTCCAGCGAAAACGTATTGAGCATAAAGTTTGCTTTAAGGCAGGTGACTTTAAGTTCATTTGTGGTATTTATAAGCTCCATTTCAACTTTTGCTTCAGGGAAGCTCTTTAAGACATTGACCAGGATCTTTGAAGGCACAATAACGCGTCCTGGCGTTTCGACTTTTACTTCGATATTACTTTTTATGCTGGTCTCAAGGTCTGTACCGTATATGTTTAAAATCGTGCCCTCTGCTTCCAGCATTATCCCGTTTAAAATAAAATTAGACACTTTTGGAGACATTGCCCTGCTTATAAATAATATTTTATTAAGAAACTCGTCTCTGGTCGTTTGGATTTTCATCTTTTACCTTTCTTTATAAAGACAAACAATTCAATAAAGATTTAAAAAATACAAAATGGAAAATGTATTAACATTTATTCTATTATAAAATAATCTTAATTTAAATAAATAGTAGTAATAATAATAGATGTTGATAATGTTTATAACATATAAAAACAGGGCAGTGCATATATTAAATAAAAGATTTTTCCTGTTGAAAGAACAGTTAATAAGTGTTGATAACAATGATGGTTATAAACAACAAAGGAGCGGCGGCGGGGTTACTGACAAAAAACAGCACTTATTAGCATAAGATTAATATATATCAAGCAGTTATTGACAGGAGACAATGCCCCTTTTTTGAAATAATCAGGACTTAAGGCGGCTCGTTATCTCTTTTACATGCTTATAGACATCGCTTTCTTTGGAGATGAGCTCGTTTATCTTTGTAACCGCATATATAACAGTTGCATGATCCCTGTTTCCAAAGACCCTTCCTATCGCGGGGAGTGAATCGCTTGTCAATTCACGACATAGATACATTGCCAACTGCCTGGCACGAGCAATGTACTGGTTTCTCTTGCTTCCAACAAGTATGTTTATGGGTATGGAAAAATATTTAGAAACTTCCCTTATTATCCTCTGGCTGGTAATCCTGTATTCCCTGTCTTCGGGCATCATATCTTTTAATACGTTTCTCGCTGTTGCAATATCTGCAAGCGAGCCCGTAAGGGACGCAAAAGCAACAACCCTGGTCACGGCACCCTCAAGCTCCCTTATGTTTGAATTGATTCTTTCAGCAATAAGGCCTATTACTTCTCTATCAACTCTAAGATTTTCCCTTTCTGCATATTTATCCAGAATAGCAATTCTTGTTTCAAGATCGGGCGGCTGTATGTCTGTAACAAGCCCCCACTCAAACCTTGAGCGAAGCCTGTCTTCAAGAGTGGACAGATCCCTCGGCGGCCTATCGCTTGAGAGAACGATTTGCTTGTTTGTACCGTGCAGGGCATTGAAAGTATGAAAGAACTCTTCCTGGCTTGCCTCTTTTTCTTCAAGGAACTGGATGTCGTCAACAAGGAGGATGTCATTATTTCTATAACTTTCTTTAAAAGAAAATACATTTTTATATCTTAAGGCATTAATAAAATCATTTAAGAATTTTTCTGCTGAAACATATTTTACAACAAAATTGGAATTATGTTTTAAAACATACTGTCCAATAGCATGAAGCAGGTGCGTCTTGCCAAGACCGACGCCTCCATAGATAAACAGGGGATTATATGCTTTCCCGGGTTTTTCACTTACAGCAAGCGCTGCAGTATAAGCAAACCTGTTGCTGCTTCCTTCCACAAAAGAGTCAAACGAATATTTTGGGTTAAAACCGATTGCCGCCGGGGAGGATGTCTTGCGGTTTTTTGCAACAGGTTCTTCTTCTGTAGCTACGGGATCTTTATCGGTAGCGCCGGACCCAACCGTAATGACTAGTTTTGCAGCCGGATCTATGATTTTCTGGACGGCGGCAAGTAGTATTTCCAGATATCTTGACTCAAGCCATTCTTTGGCAAACTGACTGCTTACGGATACGGTAAGTAAGTTTTTTTTTAAAGAAATGGGTATAATAGGCTCAAACCATGTTTTAAAAGTAGGGGTGTTTACCTTGCCTTTAACACTATCGAGCACATTCTTCCATAAACTATTGAGGACTTCCATGTAAATATATTAAAAACTATTTGAATAATATTCAAGACATTTTTTACCCATTTCCGTTAGTTGTCTTTTGCCGGATTCAGTAAGGGCAAGAAGCCTGGCCTCTTCAAGATATATTAATTCCCTGTATGAGGTGGAAAGGCTGAAACCAAGCTCTTTTGCTATCTTGGATGGACCTGTTTCGTCCAGCTCCAGGACTAAAGAAAGGATCTTAACCTGCCTTATAGAAAGTTTAAGGCTGTCAAACTCTTCCATCCGCTGTTTTTCCGCGACCCTTTCTTTTTTCTGGACAGCATATTGTGGCCTGTCTTCGGTTTCAGTTTTTACCTCTTTTGCCGAAGAGTCAGGACCCGGGGAAAGACTTCCATCCATGACGGGCTTGCCGCTTGAAGCGCCGGGATCTTTTTCCGCGATTCTAAGGGAAACAACAGTACCCTTTTGTATATTATCGGCAATATTTACGCTCCCTCCCGAAAAGACTATGGTTTCTTTTACTATCGGAAGTCCTGAACCAACCCCCCTGATGAACTTCTTCATACTATGTGTAGCTGACGTATAACCCGGAAGAAAAGCTTTTTCCTTATCCAGAATGCCGGGGCCCTGGTCGGATACTATAATATGGTTCCCGTTTTGCATTATCGTTATTATGATTTCTATAAAGTTTG
>CAYGYY010000025.1:0-22577 GCA_964354265.1 uncultured Actinomycetota bacterium | reverse complement strand
ATGAGGTTTTCGATGACTTCTTTTATTATCGTATAAGGGATTTTTCCTCCAAGTTCATGTGAAAACATATATGTTTTTTGAGGAATTTCATCCAGGAATTCCTGGATAGAGCTATAACTGAAATCTATTATCCTGGGGATGCTTCGCAGGCTATCATAGACTGCTATTCTCCCGGCAATAGGAAAGCCACCCCTGCTTGATGATTGTACACCCGTTTCATTTTTTGTGGTTGTTATATCATACATAAAAATTTAAAGCTGAAATTAAAAAATGTCGAATAAATATTGCATTTCAAGGAAACCGGACTTCGTAACTACTAATACTAAAACCAATTAAATAAACGAATATAACATGAAAGAGCAATGAAGAAATTATAATTGATGTCAGTTCAATTATCAATTTCATTTTTTTCAGTCTTTCCAAAAAATAAAGTTTTTAACAGTCTGAATTATTGTTTTTCAAGTTATAAAGAATACATTTATAAACTGATTTGATAGGCTTTACAACGGCATTTTCTAAGTTATTAACAATTTTTTCCACAGTTGTTGATAACTATATGAAAAGTAAAAAAATATTTCTTTCAACAATGAAAAGGCAAAAATAAATGTTTTCATAAAGCATTTCAAAGGAACATATGTTTGCAGATAAAATATAATATATATATAATAAAAGTATAAAATATCTGTTGTTCGGCCGCGCCAGTAAAGAAAAATGATTAAAAGTCAATAAAAAATAATATAATAAAGAGAAAAAGAAGCGGAACATACTGAGCCAGAAAAAGGCAAACAATCCATAAAGTAACAGAATTAAGATGAGAAATAAAACCTTCTTGATAAGAGAAAGATAAAAATGTATAATTGCAGTTTTAATCGGATGTAAAAAGAAGCTGTTATAAAAGAGGTAAAAGATGAAAGGAACATTTCAACCAAATCAAAGGAAAAGAAAAAAGACCCACGGTTTCAGGGCAAGGATGAGCACAAAGGCTGGAAGAAAAATCATTGCAAACAGGAGAAGAAAAGGCAGAAAAGTATTAACTGCTTAAACAAACAGAAATAAATGAATAATATAAGAATCAATTAATTAATTTAATTTTAGAGAATCATATTAATAAGGAAAAAAAAATTAGATTCGAAACCCTGAAACAGGCAAAAGATTTCAAGCAGATCTATCAAGAAGGAAAAAATGTTAATAATGATTACTTCCGTATCAGAATAAGGATTGTTGATGATTTTAGCGATAGGGCCAGGTTGGGATATAGTATCAGCAAAAAAATCGGAAATGCTGTAACCAGGAATAGGATTAAGAGACTGTTAAGAGAAATATTCAGGAATTTAGTTAAAAACAATAAGAAAAGCATCGATTTTCTTATTATAGCAAAAAAACCTATTATCAATCTAAGTTTTTCCGGCCTTAAAAGCCTGGTAAACGGCTCTATGCAAAATTATCTAGATTGAACGGGCATGATTTAGTGCATTGTTTAAGTTTGACAATATTTTAAAAGCTGTATTATTTATTTTGTACTTGATAACGCTTTATTAAAAATAAAATAATTTGTAAAATAACATGAGAAAAATAGCAATATCGGTATTGAAGTTTTACAAGAAGTATATTTCCCCTTTTCTTCCAAGCCGCTGCAGGTTTTACCCGACGTGTTCGGAATATGCAATGGATGCTATAAATAAATATGGAATACTAAAAGGCAGTATTAAATCGATATACAGGATTTTAAGATGTAATCCATTTAACAAGGGTGGATATGATCCTGTAAAGTAAAAAACTATTGGAGGTTTTTAAGATTTGAACCAGATTTTAAGCTTGTTGGGCCCAATACAAAGGGCGATAGAGCATGTAATAGTGTTCCTTTATAATAATGTAGTAGCAAACTATGGTTTAGTAATAATATTATTGACTATTATAGTAAGATTGGCATTGACGCCGCTAACTATAACCCAGACGCGGTCAATGGCACGAATGCAGAGGCTGCAACCGGAAATACAGGAACTGCAGAAAAAATACAAGGACGATAAGCAGAAACTCCAGCAGGAAACTATGGAGTTTTACAAAAAAAATAACGTAAATCCCCTATCCGGCTGCCTGCCCCTGATATTACAATTGCCGGTTTTTTTCGCTCTATTTCAAGCCCTAAGAGCACCCTCCAATATTGTAACAGATGTAATTGGCATGCCTTATATACCTATATTCTTGCTTGGTAATATAAAAAATTTACTGGCAAATCTTGCTAACCCGAATTTTAATTTTTTATGGTTGAACCTTAATGAACCAGACCCCTATTTCATACTTGTCATACTGATGGTTGTTACAATGTTTATATCAACAAAAATGACCACCACGGACCCAAAACAATCATTTATCACTTATTTAATGCCGGTTGTATTCGGTGCGATTTCCTGGAATATGCCTTCAGGAATCCTTATTTACTGGGTTACAACAAATGTATGGTCTATAGGGCAACAATATTTTGTTAATAGGCTGGTTAAAAAAGAAAAAAAGAAACTGGAAGGCGGAAATAAAGAGGCAGATCAGCAGAAAAAGCTGGAACTCGCAGCAGCAGATATGGATGACAGCTTAAAGAAGAAAAAAAAGAGGAAAAAAAGAAAATAGGAAATTTTTTCTAAGGAGTGATAGTATTGCCTGCCGATGATTCTTTAAAAGATGCCATAAACTCATTCGTAATGTCCCTGGAAGAAGAGGTTAAATCTTCAAAAATCCTTCAAAAAAAAGAAGAAGAAATGTCTTTAGAAAAAAATGTTCCGGCAAAAATAACACAGCCAGCCAGGGGCTCCATAAAGACAAATGAAGGTTTTGAAAAAATAATCGAAATAGTAAAAAATATCATAGAAATGATAAGTACTGATAATGAGTTAAAAATCGATTCAAACCCGGAGAAAGCTAAAATATCAGTTTATGGCAAAGATCTCTCTATAGTAATAGGTAAAAACGGGAAAAATATCGATGCTGTCGAATATATTGTAAATCTTATAGCAAAAAGAAAAAAATTTTCAGATAAAAGGATTCTTATTGATATTAAGGATTACAGGAAAAAAAATTCTGACAAAATCCGTAAAATGGCATTGAGAATGGCTGAAAAAGCTGTTAAAGAAGGACACAAAATTGCCTTAAGGCCGATGCCCTCATATGAAAGAAAAATAGTGCATGATTTGTTATCAAAAATAAAAAATGTCGAGACCAGAAGCAGAGATGACGAGCCAAACAGGCGTATAGTAATTTATCCGGTTGAAAATAAACAGGAATAAGAACTGCGCCCGGTGAAAGAAAAGTGCCGGTTATTTGCTAATTAAGAGTCTGTGCAAATTTTTTTTAAAAATCATATATTCTAAAAAACACTTCCATTCCCCTTCCCTTTCAAAAATATGTACAGTTTATTTTCTGCTCGATTTGATTTATATTTAATTTTTATTAAGAAAAAGTCTGGAAGAAATAATTTTAAAAATGCATTAATTTAAAAACATTAGCATATTTAAATAGCTGCAGGGGCAATCAGGTATGATAAAAAGCGATAGAGATACAATAACAGCTGTAGGAACCAAACCAGGGGAATCAGCAATTGGAATAGTGCGTATTAGCGGAGAGAAGGCAATTAAGATAGCTGAGAAGATATTCAGGTCAAATAGCGGAAAAAAGGTGTTTGAGATAGAATCTTTCAGCATGGCTCTGGGTCAGATTGTTGATGAGAGGGGAGCAATAATAGACCAGGTGATACTGTCTGTAATGAGATCTCCCAAATCTTATACCAGGGAGGATGTAATTGAAATCAACTGCCATGGAGGCATTGCGCCTACAGAAAAAGTTTTGTCATTGTGCCTTTGTAATGGAGCAAGGATGGCCGAACCCGGTGAATTTACAAAAAGGGCTTTTTTAAACGGAAGGATAGACCTTACCCAGGCAGAAGCAGTAATAGAGATAGTAAGGGCAAAAACAGAACAAGCCATGAAGATTGCAGCAAATAATTTAAAGGGAGGCCTGAAAGAAAAGATTCAGGAGATAAGAGCAGGGCTTTTAGATGTAATTATAGAATTAGAAGCTGCAATAGACTTTACAGAAGAGGACCTTGAAACAGTTTCCTATGATGTCCTGAAAAAAGAAATCGATAATCTCTTTAAAAAAATCAAGACCTTAGTGGAAGATGAAAAAAGAGGTGAAATTGTAAAAAATGGAGTTAAAATCTCAATAGTTGGAAAACCGAATGTAGGTAAATCAAGCCTATTGAATGCAATAGCAAGAAAAGAAAAAGCGATAGTGACTCATATACCAGGCACAACAAGGGATGCAGTAGAAGAAATATTATATGTCGAGGGGATTCCTTTGATTCTTATTGACACAGCAGGTATCAGGAAAACAAAAAATATTATTGAAAAAATTGGAGTAAAGAGAAGCCTGGATTATATTGAAGAATCTGACCTCATCATAGTAGTAATAGACGGAAGCGCAATAACTACACCGGAAGATATGGAAATTATAGGTAAAGTAAAATACAAAAAAAGTATATTATGCCTAAACAAAATAGACCTTGCAAAAAAAGTGGACAGCAAAATATTTGCAAAGGAGAATGGGTTTAAAACAGCAGTTGAAGTATCTGCAAAAAAAGGCACAGGGATCCCGAGCCTTGAAATAGAGATAAAAAAAGCTGTCCTGGGAAGCAATGAAATAGACATTGAAAATATAATAATTATTAATCAGAGACATAAAAAGATATTAACAGACACGATGGTGATTTTAAGAAATGCGCTTAAAGCCATGGGATTGAAAATGTCTGAAGAATTTCCTGCAGCAGATCTCAGGGATGCTTATGAATTAATGGGTGAGATTACTGGTGAAACAATGCATGAAGAAATTTTAAACGGCATATTTTCAAAATTCTGTATAGGTAAATAAATTCTGTATCTTTGCCAAATTTAAATAAGATATTAAAAATTGGCAAAAAAACTAATTAAAAAAAATAAATGTTTCACGTGAAACAATAATATTTATATATTTAAAGTTTAAAACAGGAAATACTCTATAAAAAATGGTCGAGAGTAAAAAAATTGATAATCATAAGAGTTTTTACAAATACGATGTTGTTGTAATTGGAAGCGGCCATGCCGGCTGCGAAGCCGCACTCGCTTCAGCCAGGAACAAATCAAGAACCCTGATGCTAACAATCAGCCTTGACAGTATTGCGCTTATGCCCTGCAACAGTGCAGTTGGCGGACCGGGGAGGGGCCAGCTGGTAAGGGAAGTAGACGCGCTTGGTGGTGAAATTGCTAAAAATACAGACAGGTGTTTTATAAATAGCCGTATGTTAAATATATCGAAGGGGCCTGCGCTGAGGACAATAAGAGCAATTGTCGATAAAAAAATGTATTTTCTGTCTATGAAGAAGGTACTTGAAAACCAGGAACATCTTGACTTGAAACAGGGTCTGGCTATAAAAATAGAACCTTTAATAGATAGTTATAATGTCTATACAAGCGATGAAAACTGTTATGAGTGTAAAAGCATTGTAATAGCAACAGGTACTTTTCTGAGGGGAAAGATTTTCTGGGGAAAGTATGAAATGGAAGCAGGCAGGCAGGGGGAAATAAATTCAAAGAAACTTCCCGAAAGCCTGGAAAAATTGGGGTATAGATTTGGCAGGCTTAGAACAGAGACCCCGCCCAGGATTGATAAAAAAACGGTAGATTTTTCTGAAATAAAAATCCAGGCATTTGACAAAATCCCCGAAATGTTTTCATTTGGAAGATTATATGACGGAAGGGATCAGATTGACAGTTTTATTTCTTATATTGGAAAGGATTGCATAAATTACATTGCTGATAATATTGATAAATCTGCTATTTTTGAAAAAAAACTTATTTCCGAAAGTCCAAAATATTGTCCTTCAATAGAAGACAAGGTTTTAAGATTTACGAATAAAGAAAGACACCTTATTTTCATCCAGCCGGAGGGTAAAGATACAAACGAGTTATATCTCCATGGCCTGTTTACTGCTTTTTCTGAAGAAATACAGGAAAAAATCATAGGTAAAATAAAAGGGCTTAAAAAAGCGGTAATAACCCGCCCAGGGTATGGGGTCGAATACGATTATCTTTTGCCCTTTCAGATAAAAAATAACCTTGAGAGCAAAATCAATAAAAATATTTTTTTTGCAGGGCAAATAAATGGCTCTAATGGTTATGAAGAAGCAGCAGCCCAGGGGTTATTAGCAGGAATAAATGCTTCACTAAGAACACGTGGCAGCGAAAACATAGTAATAAAAAGGGCAGACGGTTATATGGGGATTTTAATAGATGATATTGTGACAAAAGGCGTACACGAACCATACAGGATGCTGACATCGCGAAATGAGTTCAGGCTAACGAATAGACACGATAATGCAGATATCAGGATGGCTAAATTTTTAAGAAAAATTGATAACAACAAAAAAGCTGACATAATTGAAAATAAATACGAGAGAATCGATTTTGCATTAAATAGTTTTAAAAAAAGCAATTTATATTCTAATCAAGCTTTTATGGAGGATCTAAGACAGGACAGGGTTGACGAAAAAGACCTGATTCAAATTGCAGAAGACTTATCTCTTGATAAAAGTGAGTTCGCAGGGATGGTAATAAATTTAAAATATGAGGGTTATCTTTATAGAGAATCTGAAAGGTTAAAAGAGCTGCAGCTATACGAAACAATAAAAATCCCTGACGATATTTCATATAGTAAAGTTAAAAATTTATCAAATGAAGCATTAAAAAAACTTTACATACATAAGCCCGAGACAATAGAACAGGCATCACGACTGGAGGGAATAAGACCTCTGGATATTTTATCTTTGATTTCTTATTTAAAAAATGTTTCACGTGAAACATAAAACTTATTAATCAGATTTTTGCAGGAGTTAAAACAAGTCAATGGGTAATGATAGGTTTGATGTAATAGTAATTGGCGCAGGACATGCGGGCTGTGAAGCAGGTCTTGCGAGCGCACGATTGGGTTTAAAAACACTCTTGTTGACAATAAACCTGGATAAAGTGGCGTTGATGCCTTGTAACCCTGCAATTGGTGGAGTAGGCAAGACACAACTTGTACTGGACCTGGACGCACTTGGGGGACAGATGGCAAAAATTGCTGATATTACAGCGATACAGATAAGGATGCTGAACAGGAGCAAGGGGCCTGCTGTTCAAGCTTTAAGGGCTCAAATAGATAAGAAACTTTATGAAATAGAGATGAAAAAAGTTGTCGAAAATTCTAAAAACCTTAGTTTAAGGCAGGGTACAGTTGGCAGGATAATAGTCAAAAAGGACAGGATAAACGGTGTTGAGCTTGAAAGTGGGATTCTTTTTTATTCAAATGCAATTATTGTTGCGACAGGCACTTTTTTAAGGGGAAGAATAATAATAGGAAAAAAAGATTATAATGCTGGAAGAATGGGGGAGTACCCGGCAGCGCATCTCACGGAAAGCCTTAAAGACATTGGGCTTATAATGGATAGGTTTCAAACTGCAACGCCACCAAGAATCGATAAAAGGACAATAGATTTTTCAAAAACACTGATTCAGCCAGGCGAAGACCTGCCGACAAGTTTTTCCTTTTGGAATAAAGAAAAGGTTTATGAAAATATACCAAGCTATCTTACTTATACAAATGAAAATACTCATAGATTAATAAAGAAAAATATTAATTTTTCCCCGATCAGATCAGGAATGGTAAATACCCATGGTCCAAGGCACTGCCCTTCTATTGACAGGAAAGTTATAAATTATGAAGAAAAAAAGAGGCACCCTGTTTTTATTGAACCCGAGGGCAAATCATCAAATGAAGCGTATCTGCAAGGCCTGACAACGAGTATGCCGGCAAAAATCCAGCAAATGATAATAAACACTGTTGCCGGACTCGAAAACGCAAGGATTGTAAGGCCTGGATATGCTGTTGAATACGATTACCTGCTCCCAAACCAGCTAAAACATACGCTGGAAGTTAAAACCATAGAAAACCTTTACTTTGCCGGGCAAATCAATGGCACCTCCGGCTATGAAGAAGCGGCAGCCCAGGGATTTGTTGCGGGGGCAAACGCAGCCCTAAAATTACTGGGAAAGCAGCCCCTTGTTCTGCAAAGAAATAACAGTTATATTGGGGTCCTGATAGATGATCTCATTACTAAAGAACTATATGAACCATACAGAATGTATACTTCAAGGTCGGAACACAGGTTATTTTTACGTCCGGATAATGCTGATTTAAGGCTTTCCAAAATTGGGAATAAGATAGGCCTTATAACTGACGAACAATATTTTAAAGTTAAAGTGAAACAGGAAAATATTGAGAGACTGTTAAAAACCATTCATGACACTGTAATATGTCCTGATTTACAATTAAATAACTTTTTAATATCTGCCGGCACATCTCCTGTTGAGAAACCTTTAAGTTTATACAAATTGCTTAAAAGACCAGAAGTAAAAATAAAGGATATATTACGTTACACCGAAGATCGTGGTTTGATTAAAGATTTCAGTAAAAATATACAGGACCAGGCAGAGGTCAACATAAAATATAAAGGCTACATAGACAGGGAACTTCTTGGGATAAAAAAGTTTAGTAACCTTGAGCAGTTTAAAATTAAAGATGGAGTGGATTACTTTAAAATAAAGGGCTTGACATTTGAGGCCCAGGAAAAGCTATCAGTAGTTTTACCCGAAACGCTTGGTCAGGCATCAAGAATAGCGGGTGTCTCTCCGTCAGACATCTCAATACTAATGATATATTTAAGGCAAAAATGATATCTGAAGAAATAATTATAAAAGCCCTATTAAGCCTTAACATTGAACCGCTTTGCCAGGATATTAATAAGATGCTGTTTTTCCTGGATCTTCTTACTGAACATAACAAAAAAACTAATGTCACCGGTACGAAAAATAGAGAAGATATCCTGAAAAGACATTTTTTTGACTGCCTTGCTGGATACCAGTATTTTTTTGACTATTCCGGAAGTCATGGGCAAAGGACCAGCATCCTTGATGTTGGCACAGGCGGCGGGCTACCAGGATTGTTAATAGCAATCTTTTTAAAGAGCGCTACAGTGAATTTAATGGATGCGAAGAAAAAAAATATGGATTTTTTAACAGAGACCGTAGAAGCGCTCAATTTGGAAAATGTGAATGTAATGTATGGCCGGGCAGAAGAACTTTCCCATTCTAATGATTACAGAGAAAAGTTTGACGTTGTTACAGCAAGGGCAGTAGCCGACATGCTGCTCTTATCTGAGCTTGTGCTTCCGTTTTGTAAAGTCGGAGGTAAAGCAATACTTTATAAAAGCAAAAAAGTATTTGATGAATTAAAAAAATCTGAAAATAAAATAAAAATGCTGGGCGGAGAGATAGAAAACATATACGAAATAAAGGTACCCTTGCTGGATGAATTCAGGGTTGTGCTGGTATTAAAAAAAGTATCAGCTACTTTATATAAATATCCGAGGAAATATGTTAGAATGTTAAAAGAACCCTTAATTGGACAAAAAGACCTTTAAGTTATTGTGCAAATACTTTAATACATAAAAGTATAAATATAAATGTGTTTTAAAAGACTATTCAGACGTAAAAATAAAGAAAAAACAGTAAATACATTTACTTTTGAACCAGGAGAAACCATTACAAAAGAAACAGAAGACATTTTAAATAAAAGAGAAACGCCAGATAAGTTTGAAACAGTAAACTCAGAAGAAGATTTAAAAAGTGAACAGGGATTAAAGTGTAACGATATAAATACTATGAGTAATTTTACACTATATGATAGTCTTGCAGAGGAAGGTAAAAAATACCTGGGAAGAATAATTGCCATTGCGAACCAGAAGGGTGGAGTAGGGAAGAGCACAACTGCGGTCAATATGTCAGGATATCTGGGCGACCTTGGTTTTAAGACACTTATAATCGATTTTGATCCACAGAGCAACTCAACAAGCGGTCTTGGCATAAACAAAGATGAGATTGAAACAAGTGTCTATGAAGTCATTATAAATAATGAAATCCCAAAAAAAGCCATTCTTAAAACACAATATAAAAATCTTTTTATAATACCTTCATCTATCCAGCTTGCCGGAGCAGAAGTCGAGCTTGTGTCTGCAATGAAAAGAGAATATAAATTAAAGACCGCAATAGACCAGATAAAAGATGAATTTGATTTTATAATAATCGATTGCCCCCCTGCGCTTGGTTTGCTGACAATTAATGCGCTGACAAGCGCCAGCGAAGTTATGATACCCATACAGTGCGAGTATTATGCCCTTGAAGGCCTGGGGCAGCTGATAAACACCATTAACCTGATAAAGGAAAATCTAAATGAGCATTTAAAAATTACCGGGGTTGTAATGACCATGTTTGATCAGAGAACCAGGCTGTCCGAACAGGTAATAGAAGAAGTAAGGGCTTATTTTCCAGACAAAGTTTATTCTACTATAATTCCAAGAAATGTAAGGCTAAGTGAAGCCCCCAGTTACGGAAAGCCTATAATCATATATGACCCGGATTGCAAGGGGGCACAGGCATATAAAAGCTTGACGGAGGAAGTGATTTCAAATGGCCCAGAGTAGGGGAGGATTAGGAAGAGGATTAAGTGCTTTAATTCCGGGAGTTACAACAAAAACAGGGGAAGAGACATTTGAAAACAGCATAATAGAGATCCCTGTTATAAAAATAGTCCCGAATAAAAATCAGCCGAGACACAATTTTCAGGAAGAATCTCTAAACGAACTTGCAGAATCTATTAAGACATTCGGGATTATCCAGCCAATAATCGTAAGAAATCTCGACAGGGGAGGCATGTACGAGATAATTTCAGGAGAAAGAAGGTTTAAGGCCGCAAAGGCGCTTGGTTTGAGCACCATACCGTGTATAATAAATCATAATATCGATGATCTTTCATCCCTAGAGATGGCATTAATAGAGAATATCCAGAGAGCCGACCTAACCCCCATAGAGCTTTCTCTGACCTACAAACAGTTAATCGATGAGTTCAAGCTAACACATGAAGAAATGTCTAAAAGAATAGGTAAAAGCAGGGTTTCAATAACTAATTCTTTACGGCTTCTTTTATTACCTGTGGAAATACAGAAATTTGTAGATGAAGAAAAAATAAGCGCCGGCCATGCCAGAGCCCTGTTAAGTCTTGAGAACAGGGAGGACCAGCTTGAAATTTCACAGAAAATCATCGGGGAAGACATGAGTGTAAGGTCTACAGAAAAGCTGGTAAAAAGATATCAGAAGAAATCATTACCGCCTCAGGTGGAAGGCAAGTCGTTAAAATTTTTGCAATTTGAAAAACTCCCTGAAGTTGAAAAAACAGTATCAGATTTCCTGGAAACTCCTGTATCTATTAAAATAGGCAAAAGAAAAGGAAAGATAGAGATACTATTCGGCTCTGTTAAGGATTTTGAAAGGATAGTGCGTAAATTAATTGGAGAAAAGTAATTTCGTTCTGGAAAAACCCGGGTGGCTCAGGAAGAAAGTATCTTTAAATAACGAAAATATTCATAAAGTAAAAAACCTGCTTGTTGATTTAAACCTGCACACTGTTTGCCAGAGCGCAAAGTGTCCGAATATATTTGAATGCTTCAGTAAAAAAACTGCAACATTTATGCTGCTTGGAGATAAATGTACACGAAATTGCGCCTTTTGCAGCGTGTCTTCCGGAAAACCGCAGGCTCCTGACAAAAATGAGCCCTTTAATATCGCACAGGCAGTAAAAGAGCTGTCGCTTAATTACACAGTCCTGACTTCAGTGACAAGGGATGACCTTGAAGACGGGGGAGCTTTACAATTTGCAGAAACGGTAAGGCAAATAAAATATTTAATGCCAGAAACTTCAATCGAATGCCTGACCCCTGATTTCAATGGAAATATAGAAAACCTTAATAAGCTGCTGGATGAAAAACCGGATGTATTGAATCATAATATTGAAACTGTAAAAAGAAATTATAAAACAATAAGGGCAAATTCAGACTACCGGCGATCCCTTGATTTTTTGCAAATATCCAAAAATAAAAGACCAGATATAATAACAAAATCAGGTTTCATGCTTGGACTTGGGGAAAAAAAGGAAGAAATAGCAGAGCTGCTTTCAGACCTTAATAAAGTTCAATGCGATATTGTCACTATTGGTCAATACCTGTGTCCCGGCAAAGAAAACTTCCCGGTGAAAAAATATTATAGCCCTGAGGAATTCCTGGAAATAGAACAGATAGCTTATGGCTTCAATTTTAAATTTGTTGTATCTGGAATATTTGTAAGATCCTCATACCAGGCTGCAACTGCATTTCACGCTGCAACTTCAGGCAATTAATAAGTTATACAGAAGGTGCTTTTTGTATAGCCCTGTGCTTCCTTATGGAGTTCATTGAATAATGGCATGTTTGGTTCAACCCGGAAATATAAAAGCCTGTAACCTGTCAAGAGAGGAGAGCAAATCCTTTTAACGATTACAGGCTTTTACTGCTGACAAAAAACCAGCATTTTGGGACATTATTACAGTATGGAAAGATAGTTGTCGATTTCATAGTTTGTAACAAATGTCCTGTATCTATCCCATTCGATCTGTTTATTGTCGATAAATTTCTCAAACACATGATCACCGAGAGTTTCTTTAACCAGGCTGCTTTTTTCCATGTATTTAACGGCTTCAAAAAGGTTATCTGGAAGTGTTTCTATTCCAGCAGCCTCTCTTTTTTTGACATCCCACTCAAAAATGTTTTCTTCAACAGGATCAGAGAGGGGATATTTGTTTTTTATTCCCTCCAGGCCAGCTGCCAGCATTACGCTGAATGCAAGATATGGGTTGCATGCAGGATCAGGACACCTTAGTTCAATTCTTGTGGCTTTTTCCTTTCCTGGTTTGTACATCGGGACCCTTATCATTGTGGACCTGTTTCTCCTTGCCCATGAAATATAAACAGGGGCCTCATAACCGGGCACAAGTCTTTTGTAAGAATTGACCCACTGGTTTGTTATTGCGCATATCTCCCTGGAATGCTTTAATAATCCTGCAATGAAATACTTTGCTTCAACAGAAAGATGATATTTGTCTTTTGCATCAAAAAATACATTCCTATCGCCTTTAAACAGTGACTGGTGTGTGTGCATCCCGCTCCCATTTTCTCCGAAGATAGGTTTGGGCATGAATGTAGCATAGACGCCGTTTTTATTGGCGACTTCCTTCACTATCATCCTGTAAGTCATTGCATTATCTGCCATTGTAAGTGCATCAGTATACCTCAGGTCTATCTCATGCTGTGAAGGCGCAACTTCGTGGTGAGAGTACTCTACGCCTATTCCCATTGCCTCAAGATACAATATTGTCGTTCTTCTTAAATCGCTTGCCACATCCTTGACTGTCAGGTCAAAGTATCCACCTTTGTCCAGTATTTCCGGACTCCTGTCTGTCCTGAAATAAAAATATTCAAGTTCCGGTCCGACATAATAAGTGTAACCAAGGTCAGAAGCTTTCTTTAAAGTCCTCTTGAGCACCCATCTGGGATCACCCTCAAAATGCTGCCCCTCAGGTTCGAGTACATCACAGAACATTCTTGCAACACCGTTTTCCTGAGGACTCCAAGGCAGGATCTGGAAGGTGCCCGGATCAGGCATAGCAATAACATCACTTTCCTCTATCCTTGAGAATCCTTCAATTGAAGAGCCATCAAAACCCATTCCTTCAGACAATGCTCCTTCCAGTTCCTCAACAGTTATGGAAAAGCTTTTTAACATACCTTGAACATCAGTAAACCACAACCTGATGAACTTTATTTTGTTGTCTCTTGCTTTTTTTAATACAAATTCCTTCATTTCATCGTTATTTACCATTTTTACCAACCTTTCATTTATAATAATTTATAATAATAGTTATCCTTTTAAAACCAGCGCTAAAAAGCATATCCTTAAGACCGGCTAAAACAAATATGTGGTATTTATAACATATTTTTTAGAAAATTAAGTTATTTCTATGTTAAATCTATGTTAATTTATTTAGGTGTGAATAAGAGGTACAAGGCAAGAAATGGCCTGGTGGTTCAGGAATCATCGCGGGAAATCTCGGGGGTAAACATATAACCGACATTTCTAACTGTTTTCAGCATATCAATATATGGCGCAGCAAGTTTTGACCGCAAACGCCGCATGTGGACATCGACTGTCCTTGAACCGCCATAAAAATCATAACCCCATACTATCGAAAGCAGTTTATTTCTTGAAAAGACTTTATCAGGATTTTCGAGAAATAATTTTAATAGTTCATATTCTTTGAAAGTCAATTCGATTTGGACACCATTTATTGACAGCTCATACTTATCAAGATTTAAAACAAGGTTGCCGATGACTATACAATTCTCCAATTGGGCCGAAACAGCAAATGACATTAAAAAAGCAATCCTTGTATATAATTCTTCTTCTATCCTGTCTGAAAAAATAATATCATCGTATTTGAACGGAATATCCTGTACCTTTAGCGCATTGACTCCAGGGCTATGGCTGATTATAAGCAACCGTGGAGAACCAGCAGTATTGATTTTTGAAAAAACATCACGGTAATAATCATTATCTTCGATTTCCAGGTTACAGACATCAGCAATTATCAGCCTGTAATTTTCAATGTCAATATCCAGTGGTTCAAATATAGGGCATGTTTCGAGCACAAAATCATAATCATCACATACGTTCCTGACTTTGCCGACGTGCTCGTTGTCCTGGGATAATAGGAGTATTTTTATCATTTTTTAAATTATTTAATTTATCTTTTTATTATTTAATTTATAATATATTAAATTTTTATAAAATTAGACAGCTGTCAGCATCACATTAAATCAGTTTATTGCAGTTTACAAGATACTATTAAATATTTATTATATATAATATAAGTGTTAAAACTGAAACAGGGCAGGAGAAATGTACACCATAATTCTTTTTGTGCTTATTGCAATAATAGGATATTTTGGGATTAAAGCTTCAAGATACGGTTCGCTCAGCATGCATGAGCTGCCTATCTTTGCTATATTATGCGCAGGTCTTGCAGGATACCTGATTTTTCTTATTTATGAGCTTGCCTGAAACTTCAGGACTTATGGTATACCAGTAAAGAATCAGGCGAAGAGACAGCAAACCTGCAATATTCATCAAATAAATATAATCAGTAAAAAGACGAAAAAAGCATTAGGAGCCCAAAAGGTCTCAAAGCAGCCTGAACTTATTAGTGATTGGGTACCTGCGGTCTTTACCAAATGCTCTAGCAGTGACTTTTATACCAGGGGCGCCCTGTCTTCTTTTGTATTCATTGAAGTCAACCATGTTTATAACGCTCTTTACAACATCTTCTGCAAAACCGGTTTTCATTATTTCCCTGAAATCTTTTTCATCTTCAATATAAGCTTTTAAAATAGTATCAAGAATATCGTAAGGAGGAAGCTTTTCCTGGTCGGTCTGTCCAGGCTTAAGCTCTGCGGAAGGGGTTTTGCTGATAATCTCTGAAGGGATGATGTTGTCATATTTTTTATTTAAAAAATTGCATATCTTATATACAAGAGTCTTATAAATGTCTTTTATGGGGGCAAATCCACCAACCATATCTCCATAGAGAGTACAATAGCCGACGCTTATCTCGCTTTTATTTCCTGTTGCAAGAACGAGCCAGCCATATTCATTAGAAAGGCTCATCAATATACTGCCCCTGATTCTTGCCTGGAGGTTTTCCTTTGTTATGTTTATATCCTGAGTTTTAAAGTTGTTTTTAAGGCTTTCAAGATAACTTGCATATAGGTCATTTATCGGTATTTCAATAGTCTTTATACCCGTTCTCCTGGATAGAGCCATCGAATCCTCTATGCTCCCCCTTGAAGAATACATCGAAGGCATGATAACTCCGGTGACATTTTCTTTTCCTATAGCAAAAGAAGCAAGCACTGCAGTGAAAGCTGAATCTATTCCCCCGCTTAATCCAAGAACAACCTGGTGGAATCCATTCTTGGCTATATAATCCCTGGTTCCCAGGACAAGGGCACTAAAAACCTCTTCCTCCATGCAGGAAATATAACTATCGTAATTATCCACAGACTTATTTATATAACTGTCAACTGTTGCTGGAAAACTGTCTGGCATATTATTTTTAGTATTCCCGTATTTTCTACCCGGGCTTTTGCTTTCGTTGATTTTTATCAATTGAACAGGCATTGTTTCCAGGCGCAGGCCGTCCCTCTGGTTTTTGTACTTGGCATCCTGAAGCCTGATGGAGTTTACGCTTTCAGGATCGATATCATACATAAACCAGTCTTCTTCAAATGGTTTTGCCCTATATAAAATCTTGCCCTTTTCATCTACCAGCATAGAGTTGCCATCAAATACCAGCTCATCCTGGCCGCCTACAAGGTTTACATAAAGAATATTTGCCCTGTTATCAACAGCCCTGGTAAACAGCATTTTTTCTCTTTCGTCTATCTTGCCGATATGATAAGGTGAAGCTGAGAGATTGATTATTAGTTCAGAACCTCCTGCAATTGCCTGGATTTTTGCGGGTCCTGATGAATAATATATATCTTCGCATATATTTACACCAAAGGTCATTTTACCCAGTTTGAAAATATAATTATCGCAGCCTTTTTGAAAATAGCGTTCCTCATCAAAGACAGAATAGTTTGGCAGGTACTGTTTATTGTATATGGCAATAGTTTTTTTATTTGCAAGTATGGCAGCAGAATTATAAATATCAAAAGCTTTGTTTACAAAACCGACTATGACCGTTATTCCATTTGAGAGTTCCCTTATCCTTGAAAGATAGTTCATGTTTTCTTCAATAAAGGCAGGTTTTAACAGCAGGTCTTCAGGGGGATAACCTGTTAGTGCCAGTTCGGGGAAAGCTATAATATCAGCACCGCTATCTCTGGCAGAGATTATATGCTGTGCGATTTTTTCAAAATTTCCCTTGATATCACCAACTGTAGAATTTATCTGCGCGCAGTAAATTCTTTTAGTTTCTGATGGTCCATCCATGGCTTATTCGTTATCTTTTAACATTTGGTCCTTGATTTTTTGAGATACCATCTCCGGGGTCCAGGGAGGTTCCCATACCAAATTGACACTGACTTTCCCGATGCCTTCAATTTTTTCAATCCTCTTTTGAGCCTGATAAGTTATCATTGAATGCATAGGGCAACCCTTTGTAGTCATTGTCATGTCTACATCCACATTGTTTTCGGCATCAACATCAACCCTGTAAATAAGACCCATGTCAACAATACTTATCGGTATCTCAGGATCATATACTTCTGAGAGGGCATTCATGATTTCGTCTTTTGTTAGCTGCATAGAACCTCCTTAAAACTTATGGATATTTTTATACAATGGTGAAATATTTCTCAAATCCTGAATTATTTTTTTGACTTCTTCAATAAAATAGTCGATTTCCTCATATGTATTTTCAAACCCGATAGTGACCCTGAGAGATCCAAATGCATCTTCATTTGAAAGCCCCATTGCCTTAAGCGTATGAGCGGGTTTCATTGAAGAAGAAGAACATGCAGAGCCGCTTGAAACAGCAATTCCCGCCATATCCATCCTTAGCACTATTGCTTCGCCCTCGATATATTTAAAGGAGAAATTGCAATTACCCGGCAGCCTTGATAACGGATGGCCATTAAACCTGACTTCTTCTATATTGCCCAATATTTTTTCCTTTAAGTAATCCCGCATCTCTGAAAGCCTCCTGATTTTGTCATCAAGGGTGCGAAAGCCTATCTCTGAAGCTTTTGCAAGTCCTGCGATACCAGGGATGTTTTCGGTTCCCGAGCGTCTCCCCTGTTCCTGGCCTCCGCCAAAAATATGCGGCATTATTTTGGTGCCTTTTCTTATGTAAAGCGCCCCAACTCCTTTTGGGCCATATATTTTATGTCCTGAAAGAGATAGCAGGTCCACGCCAAGATTATCTACATTTGCCCGGGTGTTGCAAAAAGTCTGAACAGCATCAGTGTGAAAGACAACGTTTCTTTCCTTAAGGAAATGACCGATTTCCTCTATGGGCTGAATGGTGCCTACTATGTTATTTGCATGCATTATTGAAACCAGGATGGTTTTTGGTTTTAAAGCCTTTTTAAGATCTCCGGGATCAACAAGGCCATTACTGTCCACAGGGAGGTATGTTATCTTATAACCCTTCCTTGACAGGACTTTCATAGGCATCAGTACTGCAGGGTGTTCTATTTCCGAAGTAACGATATGGTTTCCATTTTTTCCATAGGCTTCTGCAATCCCGAATATTGCAAGGTTGTTGCTCTCTGTACCACCGCTTGTAAATGTGATTTCAGAACTTTTTGCTCCAAGTATTTCAGCAATGACTGTCCTTGAATTTTCAAGTATCTCTTTAGCATCTCTTCCCGGAAGGTGCGGTTCCGATGCATTTCCGTAGAACCTGGTAAAACACTCATTTACCCTGCTTACAACTTCAGCAAGTACCGGGGTAGTGGCAGCATGGTCCAGATAAATATACTTATTTTTAGCCCTATTGTTATTATTAGTAAAAGCCCCGTTCATCTTTTAGATTTAATCCCCTGAAATATATTAATATCAAGCATCAAATAGAGAAATTAACATTATTTAATATCAGTGTCAATTCATTCAACATACAATGTAATTTAAAATTTAAAAATCAGCTGCTTTTTTATATTTTGAAATTCAAATCCGCACTAAAAATCTGCAGTAAAATAAAATCCCTGCCTTCGCCTGGCTGCATTGTCGGCCCCTGATTCCTTAATTAAAACTGAAGGCCAGCGATAAACTGATGTAAAATATATGACAGGTAGAGCTCGATTCCTGAAAGCAGTACAGCGATAACCGAGGGCAGGACAAGCTGCCTTGAAAAAAGGAGCGTAGCTTTTTTTGCAAAAAATGGTATGAGAAACAATATGACCAGATTAATAAAATAAAATGTAAAAATCACTGATATGAAAGAAATATAAAAGAATACAAGATTTAATTCACTGAATCCAATCAAACCAAGCGCTATAACCACTGCATCAATAACCAGGAAAACAGCAAATTGCCAGAATCGCGGGAAAATCCTGGCAGCAATAGAGTCGGCATAATACTGGTAATTAAAAACAGGATATATTATTGCCATCGAGGCGCTGCCCGCAAGAAAACCTGTAATAAATCTTGAAATATTGTTGGTATCAATAACTGATAGATAAGAAAGCCCTCCATCTGCAACGGTGGAAAATATGAAAATACCCAAAATGACAATAATATAAGCGCGGGGAAGCTCGCTCTCTTTTTTTCGGAACATAGCGAATAAAAAAATTGCTGAAATAAAGAAACCGACATAAATTCCCTCACATCTTGCGCAAACTGGAAGGGTAAAGCTTCCAGCCGAGAAGCTTCTTTCAGCAATCTGGTGGCAGACTGATGCGCCAATGAGATCCGCAAATTTAAAAAACCAGTTTTCCATAATAAGGAATTATAGGTTCTGGGCTGATTTTTTTATAGTTTTTTATTTTTTGTGCTGATACAATTACTACTAATATAACGAAATAGTTTTGGTTCCCTGTTTAAAAAATATTGTTTCAGGTGTCTATAAATATTTAACGGATGATTCACATATATGCCAGAAAATAAACAAATGATTTGTGATTTTCATACCCACACTTTTTTTTCAGATGGTGTGAACAGCCCTGTAGAACTGGCGCGTTGCGCAATTGCAGCAGGATACCGGTGCATAGCGCTCACGGACCATGCGAGTTATTGCAATATGGATGAGCTGATAAAAAGCACCACAAGGGATTGTGAGTTGATAGCAAAATACTGGGACATTATTGCTATTCCTGGCGTAGAGCTGACAAATGTTCCAGCAAAAAGCATTAAAGAAATGGCAAGATATGCAAAAGAAAAGGGAGCAAGGATAGTTACCGTACATGGAGAAACTATTGCTGAAAACGTGGAGCCAGGCACCAACCGGGAGGCGGTTGAATCCAGGGATATAGATCTCCTTGCCCACCCGGGTCTTTTGACTATAGAAACGGCTAAAATTGCAGCGGAAAATGATATTTATATAGAAATTACACACAGGGCAGGGCACTGTCTTACAAACGGGATTATCGCAAATGTATGCAGAAAGTCAAATGCAAAACTGCTCATAAACAGCGATGCGCACAGCCATAAGGACCTTTACAGTACAGGCCGGCAGAAACTTATTGCACTTGCATCAGGACTTTCGGAAGAAGAGGCTGAGAATATCCTCCAGTCCAATACTGTAGGGTTCCTGTCCAAACTTGGATACAAGGTATGAAAAAATAGCAGTTTAGTGTTTTTATATTAGTAAGCCAGATTAAAAAAACGTTACCTTAAGTCATCGCTAAGAATGCTGTGCATAAGTATTAAAACATATAATTATTAAAAGATTAGGTAAGAAGAAAGGCGGTAGATTAAAATGGATGAACAAAAACCGGAAGAGGTTCAGTCACAGGTCATAGGCGCACCTGTTCCCGCGGACAAAGCCAGCGGCATGGCTTTGAGCGCCATGATAACAGGGATTGTTGGAATGGTATGCTCATGGGCAATCGGCCTTAACTTTGCTCTTGGGCTGGCAGCCCTTATACTGGGAATAATAGAATACAGGAAGATAAAAGAAGGCCAGTCGAACGAGAAAGGAAAGGGCATGGCGCTTACCGGTATCATACTTGGGAGCCTTATACTATTTGGCGCAGTGATTTCTGTAATAATATTTTCAGTTACTATTGCAAACCTATCCGCATGGCTACCTTCAATAATCAACGATTTCGGTACATTCTATTGATAATACTGAAGGATTTTGAGTCAATAGGCGGTTAAAGATAGAAACACTATTTGATCTGCTGAAGTTTTTTGGCCAGGGCGCCTGTCACCAGAAAATAAAACTCAGTTTCAGTTATATGGGAATATATATGCCCGTGTGTTCAAGATGCACGGGCATATATATTGGTTTCCTGGCTTCTCTTTGTATCCTTATGGCAGTCGAACGAAAAATAAGGAGCGGTTTCCCTCCAAAAAAACTGACAATCTCTTTTATAATATTCTTTTCGCTTATGGCAGCGGAATCTGTTCTGTCTTTTTTAGGACTGACACCAGCTTTAAATATTTTGAGGTTTGCAACAGGCTACCTTGCAGGATGGTTTATTTCCCCAATGATAATAGGGTTAGCCAACAGCGTTTCTTTGGATAAAAAGCTCCTAAATAATGGCAGCTATCTTAAAAACATAAAACCACTTGCCATATGGGTAACAGCGATTATTCCTTTCGCAGCTTTATTCTATTTTACATTTGAAAAAGCTATTATTTTCTGGAGCGTCTTTTCTTTAACAGGGCTTGCATTGTTTATTGCCCTGATGGTATTTATAATTGTTTTTGCTTCAAGCAGGCAACGGGCGAATTCATTAACCAGCCCGGGAAAATATATTTTGTTTTTATTCATTTCAATTTTGATATCTGCAGCTTTTATTTTGCTGTCATCGACCCTCAAGACAGCAGTAAACCCCTATATCCGCTTATTCGTTTTGGGATTACTCCCGGAAAGGTGATTGATATAAAAAATATGCAGGTAAGGGATTCTTATTTTTTCTTTGTAATTTCAATGGTATCATTTAGTATCAGGCAATCATGAATATATATTTTGAATGTTCAATGTTTTATAAGGAAAAAAAATGAAAAATATTTTATATATAGACTGTTTTTCGGGAATAAGTGGAGACATGATGGCAGGAGCCCTGCTTGATATTGGATACAAAGGAATAGATCTTGGTTATTTTAAAAAAGAGCTGGCAAAAATTGAACTGGGTGGATACAGGATAGAAACAGAAAAAGTGAAAAGAGGCCCTGTTTTTGCGACAAAATTTAATGTATTTGTTGAAACGCCTCAACCTTCCAGGAATTTTAACAGGATAGCCGGCCTTATTTCAGGAAGCGGGCTGGATGATGAGGTCAAAAAACTTAGCCTTGATATGTTTTCTGTGATTGCAGATGCTGAAGCTAGCGTGCATGGCACAACTTCCGACCAGGTTCATTTTCATGAAGTGGGGGCAGTGGATTCAATAATAGATATAGTATGTGTTTCCCTGGCCATACAAAGATTATCACCGGTCGTTATTTATTGCAGCCATATTCCGCTTGGCACTGGTATTGCAAAGACTATGCACGGCGGCATCCCTGTGCCGGCGCCTGCGACACTGGAGATTTTAAAGGGTATTCCAGTATATGGTGGAGGATTTGATTTTGAAGTAACCACTCCCACAGGAGCAGCGGTAATCAAGGTACTTGCCGATGCTTTTGATAATGTGCCCGAAATGATAATCGAGCTCACCGGTAACGGTGCGGGCTCCTATTCCTCATCAACAGGACATGAACACGGGCACACAAAACACCATAAAACCACGGTACCGTTTGAAAACAGTGAAAATAAAAACAGTAAAAATAACAACAGTGAAATCGATAGCAATAACAGGACCCTTCCTGACGTACTAAGGCTTATGTTTGGAAAAACAACAAGCAGCATATACCCGGCCAGCTTTTTAA
>CAYGYY010000024.1:0-27917 GCA_964354265.1 uncultured Actinomycetota bacterium | reverse complement strand
ATATTAAATTAGAAGTGTCTAACCGAAAATAGGCACTTCTAATTTTTTTGACTGATATTTCTAAAACAGTTCCCGTAAGACTCTCTAAGACCCCATCGTCTTATAAAGGTTAGCCAGCTCAATAGCAGAAAGAGCAGCCTGCCATCCGCTGTTCCCGAGCTTTGTGCCAGCCCGTTCTATGGCTTGCTCAAGTGTATCAGGAGTTATGACCCCAAATATTACGGGAAAATCCAGCGCAAGATTAGTCTGGGATATACCCTTGACCACTTCACCTGCAATATAGACATTATGAGAGGTATCGCCTTTCAGTATTGCGCCCAGACATATTACTGCGTCATACTTTTTAGACTGGGCCATTATTTTTGCTGCAGCTGGTATTTCGAACGCTCCGGGTACCCACGCAACGGTTATGTCATCTTTGCTGCAGTTATGCCTTGTAAGGCAATCTATGGCGCCATCCATAAGCTTTCCCGTGATGAACTCATTGTACCGGCTTATGACGATCCCGAATTTTAATCCGGTCGCATCAAGTTTTCCTTCAAATGTTTGCATTTTTCCTCCTTTGAAATATTTAATTTTTAATCCAGCATGTGTTTTAATTTGGTTTTTTTAGTCTGCAGATACCTCCTGTTATTCTCATTCGGCGCGATTATGATTGGAAGCGTTTTTGTTATTTTTATCCCGTAACCCTCAAGGCCAATGATTTTCCTTGGATTGTTAGTCATAAGCGCTATATTTGTAAGCCCCAGATCTGCAAGTATCTGCGCGCCTATTCCATAATCGCGCATATCTGCTTCAAACCCCAGTTCAAGGTTTGCCTCAACTGTATCATATCCCCTGTCCTGAAGCTCATAGGCCTTCATTTTATTGCAGAGACCTATTCCCCTTCCTTCTTGCGCCATATACAGCAGCACGCCATACCCGGTTTTATTTATAATATTGAATGCTTCATCAAGCTGCTGGCCGCAGTCACACCGCTGGGAGCCGAAGGTATCGCCAGTGAGGCACTGTGAATGTACGCGGACCGGTATATCTTTTTTACCTTTTATTTCCCCCCTGACAAACGCTATATGCGTTTCTTTATCTATTATAGACCTGTAGGTTATTGCCCTGAAGTTGCCCCATTTTGTTGGAAGGTTTATTTCAGCCACCCGCTCTATAAGTTTTTCCTTTGTCTTCCTGTACCGGATAAGCTCCTCGATAGTGATTATTTTCAGGGCAAATTTTTTAGATAATTTTATAAGATCTGCAAGCCTGGCGATTTCGCCATCTTCACGTATGACCTCACAAATTATCCCTGCCGGAAACATCCCGGTAATTTTAACAAGATCCACCGCAGCCTCAGTATGGCCTGCCCTTACAAGGACTCCTCCCTCATGTGCCTTTAAAGGGAAAATATGCCCTGGCATTACAAAATCTTTTGGTTTCGATGCCGGGTCTGCAAATGCTTTAATTGTCAAAGCCCTGTCATTGGCAGAAGCACCCGAACCTTTCTTTAATATTGAGTCAATAGACATCGCAATAGAAGGGGAAGAATATCCTTCAGTCAAACCGGATTTTTTATTCCTCTGGACTGCAATAAGGTCCATCATAGGTATTTCAAGACCCTCAAGCCTTTTTTGCTCACAGGGCATATATATTAATCCCCTGCCGTGAGTCATAAAAAAATTTACAGATTTGTTTGTCGCCTTCTCTGCCGGATGGAGAAGCATGCCTTCATTTTCCTCGGACCGGTCATCAACCAGTATTATGATTCCCCCCTTTTTTAGTTCTTTAACTGCATCATCTATACAATAAAAGACTTTTTCATTTGATAAATCCATATTCAATCAACTTCTCCTTTAAAATCTTATCGTTTTGTTTGTCTTGTTGCTCCGGGCTAACTGCGCTTGAATTTTTAAGGACCTGGAATATATATCTTGAGATAAGGTCGACTTCAATATTTACTTTATCCCCTGTCTTCCTGTATCTGAGATTGGTATTCTCATAAGTATGCGGGATGATTGCAACTGTAAAAAATTTATAATTTGATTCGGAAACAGTAAGGCTTATCCCGTCGACAGCAACAGACCCCCGGGGAGCAATGAAAGACAGGAGCCCTGGAGGCATTTCAAAATTAATCCTGTAGGAAACCCCGACTTTATCGATTGCGGAGATCTTTGCAGTATCATCTATATGCCCGCTGACAAAATGTCCACCAATCCTGTCAGGCAGCCTTAGAGAGTTTTCCAGGTTTACAATAGTATTTACTTTCATATCCCGGAAGGTTGTCGTTTTCAGTGTGGAATATGAGATATCGCAGAAGAATCCGCCTAATGTGATTTTATTTGCAGTAAGACAGCAACCGTCTACTGCGATTGAATCTCCTGTGCTGATATCTTCAAGTATTTTTTGACAGGATATTTCCAGGACCCTGCTTTCTGTAGCATCGATTATCTTTGTTATTTTTCCTGTTTCTTTGATTATGCCTGTAAACATAAAGCATTTCCTTCTTTCTTTCTTAAACTCCTTTTTTTTGCGGATATGCAGTAATTAGAAAATCCCTCCCGATTTTCTTAATACTTTCAAATACCAGGCCCGGGCAGTCTTCAAGGTTCAGTGTATTCAGGTCCGCAAACATTCCAAAACTGCTGTCATCGCCTATTATCTTTGGAGCGATAAAAAATAAAAACTTATCTATATGGTTGTTTTTTAATAATTCCGAGCACAGGGTATGTCCAGCTTCTACAAATATCGAAGTGACCTCATATCTGTCATGCAGTGCCTTTAATGCTTCAGAAAGGTCCAGAAAACCTCTGGCGCCTGGTTCAGTCCTATTGTGTGACATCCCTATCTCCACTATATCCAGCCCCTTTTTTTCAAGTTCAGCAGCTTTTTTTAACGCATTATTATCCAGGGCGGAAGTAAATACCAGAGTCTTTATTCTATCTGCAGAATTTACAATCCTTGAATCAGGATCGATCCGCAGGCTGGAGTCAAGGATTGCCCGGAAAAACTTTTTGTCAGTGTTAAGGATATCTCCACTGTGTGGAGTTATGCGCGGGTATAAAAGCGGGTCATCACGCAGAACAGTATTTATACCGGTAAGTATGCAGTCATTAAAGTATCTTATTTTTTGCAGGAATCCCCTTGATTTTTCGGAGGTTATCCATTTTGAATCCCCAGTCCTGATTGCGGTCCTGCCATCGATGCTTGATGCAATTTTTACTGTTACAAAAGGAACACCGGACCTGGCTGCCTTAAAAAATACCTCATTCTGGATTTCCACAGCTTCTTTCAGCAGGCCATATTCAACATTTAATCCGGCCGCTTTCAGTTTTTTGAATCCCTGTCCATTTACAGCCGGATTAGGATCGATGCTTCCGGCTATTACCCTGGAAATCCCGTGCTTTATTATTGAATCTGTACAGGGAGGAGTCCTTCCGTAAACAGAGCAGGGCTCAAGAGTGACATACAATGTCGAGCCCTTTAGCTGTTCTTTATCATCGCATGCATTTATGGCCTCAATTTCGGCATGAGGGTATCCAGCTTTTCTATGATAACCCCTGGAAAGTATCATCCCATTTTTTATTACTACTGCACCCACAATGGGGTTAGGGCTTGTGCGCCCCCTTGCTTTCTCAGCAAGAGCCAATGCAAGTCTCATATATTTTATATCTTCATGAGTAAATCGGGTTATTCCGCTGGTTTTTCTTATACCGCTCATAATTATTTATATTATTCTTTTAATTATAAAATTCCGGTTATTAATGACTTCCTCCCTGAAAGTACCGGCTTTATTCAAAACAAAAAAGCCATGGAGAAAATCCATGGCTTAGATCAAATAAAAATACCCGATCAAGTCAAAAATTTTCTCCCATCCAGACTATTACTGTCGGTCCTAGAATCTAACTAAGTCAACCTTTATTAAAAAGTATAAAGGCTTGCGGACTTTACCGCCGGTAGGGGATTTCACCCATCCTCGAAAATTTAGCTTCTTGCATAAAGGATTATATCAAAAAAACCTGATAAAAAAAACATTAAAAAACCTTGTCCGGGTGAGGCATATGTGACCCCGGCAGTTATTATGGTATTTATAAACATTTTGTTTAAATCCTGGTTTCAATTTATAATAATCCAGTAAATACCAGATGGGGATAAGTTAATGCCCATCATCAGCATTATCAGCTATAATCAATATTGCCATGATGAAAAACTTGAACCCGGATAATAATAACAGGATTGCAGCATCAATTCTTGATTGTGATTTTTTGGACCTTGGTGATGAAATCAAAAAGGTCGAGGAGCTTGGCATCGATATGCTGCATATTGATGTGATGGACGGCAATTTTGTTCCAAACATAACAATAGGCGCGCCTGTAATTTCAAAAATCAGGCAGCATACCGGGCTCAGTCTTGATTTACACCTGATGATAAAAAACCCAGACCGGCATCTTGACAGTTTTATTGGTTGTGGCGCAGATATTATAAGCGTCCATGTAGAGGAATGCCCGCACCTTAGCTGGACTTTAAATCATATAAAAGGAAATGGAGTCGGAGCTGCAGTAGCGCTAAATCCGTCAACGCCTGTTTCATCAATTGAAAACGTATTGCCATACCTTGACATGGTCCTTATTATGACTGTGAACCCCGGATTCGGCGGGCAGAAGTTCCTGGAAGAAATGCTGCCAAAGATCCGGAAGTTAAGAGCAATGATAGAAGAGTATAAAAAATGCGGAGCTTATAACAGGGACATCCTGATTCAGGTTGATGGAGGCATAAATCCGGATACCGCTGCAGAAGCAGTAGCTGCCGGCGCAAATATCCTGGTTATGGGCTCAGCAATATTTAAGTCAGAAGACCCGGTTCAAATCATTAAAAAAGTAAGGGAGGCATTACAATGAATCGAATATGCAGAAATCCGAAAAACCCGGAAAAAATGCCGGGGGAAAAAGATTTATTTTAAATATAAAAAAATATTTTTGAAAGAATGGAGGAAATTAAATGGTTGCCTTAAAAAAAATACAGAATCTCCTGCTGCCCCTTCCGGTCACCCTTGCTACCTGCAGGGCAAAACAAAAAGATGAAAGCGCCGATAATATAATACCGCTGTCCTGGGTTGGGATTGTCGAGTACAAGCCGCATATGATAAATATTGTAATAGGCAAAGGAAAATTTTCTGCGCTGACCATAGAGGAGCGAAAAGAGTTCGGGCTCTGTATTGCTGCAGTTGGTATGATTGAGAATGTTGACAGGTGCGGATATTCACACGGGGACAAGGTCGATAAATTTAAAATGACAGGTTTTACAAAATTGCCTGCACAAAAAATCGATGTTTCGCTTATCAAAGAATGCCCGGTTTGTCTTGAATGCGCTGTTAGAGAAATAATAACATTAAAAACACATTCGATGTTCATTGCAGAAGTTCTGATGACTCATGTGGATGAAAAATACCTTAATAATGGTGAAGAACCGGACTTTGCAAAAATGGATATCCTCTGTTATGCAAACGACCAGTACTGGACGCTCGGTAAAAAACTTGAAGACCTTTATTATACCAAGCGGGATAATTAGAGTTTACAGGATTTTTTAAGAAGCCCAAATACTTATGGCGGATTTACAATAAAATAACTAAAAACGGAAAAAACAGTAAGCGGGGAAAAATTAAAACAGCCTTTTCAGGAAAAGGCTGTTTTAATTTAATAAGATAATAAAAGCATTTTTTAAAACACTTTTTAATAATTAATATGTTTTGTTAATCCGCAGTAATAGCCTCAGAAGGGCAGCTTTCAACTGCTTCCTGGATACATTCCTCGTCATATTCATCATAGTCCGTTTTTATGACAACAGCAATGTCTTTATCTTCATCCATCTTAAATATATCCGGACAAGTTTCCTCACATAGACCGCAACCCGTACAAAGCTCCTCGTCGATTCTAATTTCCATTTAGATTCCTTTCTTATGTAATAATTAAATTGCAGGTTTTGTATTTTCCTATATAGCAAAACATAGCGAAATATACAAGGATTTTTATTTTTATTCAATAATAAATTTGGATAGTTAAAATTATTGCACATTTTTATTTAAAAATGTGTTATATTTATAGTGATTATTTTCTTGATTAAAATTTTAAAATTTTTAAATCTATTCAATAAAATAAATTTAAAATACTTTAAAACCAAGATGAGCTAAACACCCCGGGTTCAATAAAAGGCGGAAATAATATTGAAACATCAATTTAAAATCACCAGGCGGGAATTGATTTTAGAGGATATTTTTTATTCGCTGACAAACCTTGTCAGGGATGCGATTATTGTAACGGATTCTTCAAGAAAAATCGTTTACTGGAACAAAGCCTCTGAAAGAATATTTGGCTACCTCTCTTCGGATGTTCTTGGCAGGACGATAAGTATTGTGCTTCCTCAGGATATTCTGTCCTTTAACGGCAAGACAAGGACAAATTTAAAAGAGAAATTCATGGAAATCATTGGCAGGAAAAAGGATGGACACAAGATACCGCTTGAAATATCAAGGACTTACTGGGAATCAGACAAAGGGCACTTTTTTACCCTGGTACTTAGGGATGTTACGGCGCGAAAAAACACTGAGGAAAAATTGAAGTATATGAGCTTCCATGACAATCTCACCGGTCTTTATAACCGTTCATATTTTGAAGAGGAGCTGCAAAGGCTGGACACAACAAGGCAGCTTCCATTAAGCATAATAATCGGTGACATAGATGGATTCAAGCTCGTAAACGATGCGTTCGGGTACAAAGAAGGCGACGGGCTCTTGAAAAGCATTGCCAGGGTACTTAAAGATTCATGCCGTTCTGAAGATATTCTTGCAAGGTGGGGAGGAGACGAATTTGTCATCCTTCTTCCCAAGACAGATTTAATAGGCATCCAGGAAATAATATCAAGGATAGAGAAAAAAAGCAGGGAAGTCAGCTCCGGTGAAATACCGCTGAATATTTCTCTTGGATTTGCTACGAAGGATAAACCATTAGACAACATCGAACGGGTCATCAAGGAAGCTGAAGACTCAATGAAACAAAAGAAACTCATCCAGAGTAAAAAAGTATCAAATGAGATAATAGAATCGATTGAGAAAAGACTGAGGGAAAAAAGTCGGGAATCAAATGAAGTTTATGATAGGGTAAAAACACTTGCGCTAATGCTGGGAAGAGCCATCAAGCTTCCAAAAGCAGACATGGATAACCTGGCAATGCTTTCCGATTTTCATGATATCGGGAAGGTGACAATCAAGACCAGGATATTGACAAAAAAATCAAAGCTTGCAGAAGAGGAGTGGCAGATAATGAGGATGCACCCGGAAATCGGATACAGGATTGCAAAATCTTCTACACAGCTTGCCCAGATAGCAGACGCAATACTTGCGCACCATGAGAACTGGGATGGAACCGGATATCCGTACAGGATAAAAGGCAGTAAGATACCTTTGCTTGCAAGGGTGATAGCCATCGCAGAAGCCTTTGATGTAATGACATGCGGCCGCAGTTACAAAAAAGCCATAAGCAGGGACGAATCCTTAAAAGAACTCAGGATATGCTCAAAAAAGCAGTTCGACCCACAGCTTATAAGTAAATTCATGGAAATAATGCAGCAGAAAGAAGCGAACCTGAGTCTGTTTCCGTAATCCCTTTTGTCCCCGCTTTTTGAATTATTTCATCTGCTATCTTATCCGGTCTTTCACTTTTTTAAAGTTGTTTTTTATTTTTTTAAGGTTATAATTCTTTTGAAATTATTAAGCATTTTAAAAACATTTAATACAGGAGAACCATGGACATTTATAAAGAATCACTTCTTATGCACAAAGACCATTCCGGGAAAATCGATGTAGTAAGCAAGGTAAAGACTGAAAATGAGCACGATCTCGCCCTTGCTTATTCGCCTGGGGTTGCGCAACCATGCAGGGAAATAGCAGCAAATCCTGCCCTTCTAAACACATATACTGCCCGGGCGAATATGATAGCAGTTGTATCTGACGGTTCAGCAGTTTTAGGGCTTGGTAACATAGGCGCAAGGGCTTCCCTTCCTGTCATGGAAGGAAAATGCGTGCTTTTCAGGCAGTTTGGCGGAGTATCAGCATTCCCAATCTGCATAGAAAGCCAGGACAATGGCGCTATAGTTGAAACAGTAAAGCTGCTGGAGCCTTCTTTTGCGGGAATAAACCTGGAAGATATTTCAGCGCCGCGCTGCTTTGAGATCGAGAACAGGCTTAAAAAAGAGTCAAATATGGTAATATTCCATGATGACCAGCATGGCACTGCGATTGTGACTCTTGCCGGACTTTTTAATGCGCTCAAATACTATAATCTTGATATAAAGGATATCAAGATAGTAATGAATGGCGCAGGAGCGGCGGGACATTCGATAGTCAAACTCTTATCCATCCTTGGAGTTTCCAATGTCCTTGTATGTGATACAAAAGGAATAATCTATAAGGGCAGGGGGGATTTAAATTTTGCAAAAGAAGAGATAGCATCCCTTACAAACCCAAAAGCAATCAAAGGCAGTCTTTCAGATGCAGTTGAGGGGGCAGATGTATTTATAGGGGTTTCGGTGGCAGACCAGTTAAAGCCTGAAATGGTGGAAAAGATGAGGAAAAAACCGGTTGTCTTTGCATTAGCCAACCCTGAGCCGGAAATAAAGCCTGATCTTGCAAAGCAGGCAGGGATAGAGATCATCGCAACGGGAAGAAGTGATTATGCAAACCAGGTGAATAATGTACTTGCATTCCCCGGTGTTTTCAGGGGCGCCCTTGATGCAAACGCCAAAGATATTAATATGGAGATGAAAATCGCAGCAGCAAAAGCCATTGCATTAATTGTAGAAAAGGATATAAGAGCCGATTATATAATTCCAAAACCTTTTGACAGCCGGGTGCTTCCTGCAGTTGCAACCAGCGTGGCAGCAGCAGCGGTCAAAACAGGAGTGTCGCCGGCAGATACTGATCTGGACTGGATAGAGTATAAGGCTAAAAATATATTAAGAAAATAAAATAAAGGACACAGAGATTTATTTGGACAGCTCTGCTGGTTCATTTTTATAAGCAGGCTGTTCGGTTAAAAGGGATTTCCCCGGAAACTCAAACTTGAAAATATCCTGGTTTTCTGAAATTATGCTTTCCCCTTTGAATAAACCGCCTTTGGAAATAGTAAGCATTGCATCTTTCTGTATTATCTTACCTGTGAATTTTCCGGTAGAAGCTATCTCTACTCCTCCTGATGATATCATTTCACCTTTAAAGATCCCTGCGACCACTGCGTTGGATGTTTTTACTGTTGCTTCGACTTTTCCATCTTTACCGATTACAAGCTCCTTTTCCGATATTATCTCACCAGTGACCTTGCCGTCGATTCTTGTTGCACCGCGCGAGTATAGCTTACCCTCTATTATGACTCCTTCAGCAATTACAGTTAATGTCTTGCTTGACGGGAGATCCATCTCTTTTTTCTCAAACATTACTTTCTCCAGTCTTTGTTGTTTTTTAAAAAAGCTACAGGTGGATTATATCACCTAATTAAATTTTAAATCATTAAAATCATTCAATTAAAGAAGCCTTGTAAGACACCACAGGACACTACAGGATATTTGCGATTATAATTTATTATCAAGTGCGATTTTAAATATTTTAATAAAGTCTTCCCTGCCTAATTTGACAAAGTTTCCGAGCGGTCCCCACTGGAGCTCTTTTGTTGCCATTTCTTCAAACTTATCATCATTTATCCCAAGTTCACGTAAAGTAGTGGCAAGTCCTATTTCTTTAAAAAAACCCTGCAGGCGCTCTATTCCTTTTAAAGCAATTTCATCATCAGTTCCAAAAAAAGGGTCTATATTCCACACCCTGTGAGCAAACTGCACAAACCTTTTTATATTATTTTTGTAGACATATCTCATCCATGCAGGAAACATTACTGCAAGGGATTGGCCATGGTTAACGCCATACACGGCACTAAGCTCATGGCCGAGTTTATGAGAAGCCCAGTCCTCTATCCTCCCGGTACCGAGAATTCCATTGTGGGCCACTGTGCTTGTCCATAATATCTCAGCCCTGCTGTCATAATCTGAAGGGTTTGCCAGCACGAGCGGCGTGTTTTCAATTATGGTCCTTATTGCGCCTTCGCATAACCTGTCAGTCAAATCAGCTTTTAGCGTAGGCGTAAAATATCTTTCCATGATATGCGCAATAATATCTGCAGAACCGCAGGCTGTCTGGTATGGAGAAATAGTAAATGTCAGTTCCGGGTTGAGTATTGCAAACTTAGGTAATACGAAATGGCTGTGAAAACCTTTTTTCATCTGGGTTTTTTCATTAGTGATTACAGTAACCACGCTTGATTCGCTGCCAGCCGCCGGTACAGTAAGGATTACTCCAAGAGAAATTGCGCTTGAAGGCATGGCTTTAAACATAAAAAAATCCCATACGTCCCCATCATAAGGAACCCCGAGCGCAATAGCCTTTGCAGAATCTATTACACTTCCGCCCCCGACAGCAAGGATGAAATCAATTTTTTCATCCCTGCAGATTTTTATCCCCTCATAGATCTTCTCAAGAATGGGATTGGGCTGCACGCCCGGCAGTTCATGATAAATTATATCACCGGCTTTTAAAGACTTTAAAAGCCGGTGATAAAGACCTGTTTTTTTTATAGTGTCTCCGCCATAGTGCAGGAGCACTTTACCGGCATATTTTTTAACTTCTTTCCCGGTAGATTCTTCAGTATTGCGTCCGAATATGATTTCTGTAGTATTATGAAACCTGAAATTCTCCAGAACCTTCCCCCCGTATTTTCAGCTTTTAGCGATTATTGTTAAGTAATTTAATAAAAACACCCGATAATTTCAAACCATAAAAATAAATAATTTAGACAAGGTCACATGCTTCGGGCGGCATCCATTTAGCTTCTTTGCCTTCCCATTTAATATTGCAGCCTATTGGATTTGTTACCGGAACTGATATTTCCCTGCCGGCCAGATATTCTTCCAGGGCATTCCATATGTCATTTACTGTCATCTGGCTGGTATCCTTTGGATTGTCAACCCCCCTGCCCGTATAGATAAGTTTCCTGTTTTCATCAAATACATAGAAATGGGGTGTCCTGAGCGCGCCATATGCCAGGGCAGTTTTCTGGTTTGCATCATAAAGATAAACCCAGGGAAATTTATTCATATTCATCCTTTCAACCATGTGTCCGAAAGAGTCTTCCTCATAAGTGTTTTTGCTATTGGAATTTATTGCTACAAATCTGACATTGAATTTTTCAAAATGCAGGGCTGTCTTTCTTGTGACTTCATCAGAACCTTTGACATAGGGACAATGATTGCACGTGAAAAAAATCACAAGGATTTTTGCATCATTAAAGTCATTAATCGAATATATCCGCCCGTCAGTGCCTGCAAGCAGAAAATCCGGCGCCCTGTCACCCGTAGAAAGCGTAAACCCCATTTTAACCTCCATTTATAATAGGATAACAAACTCTTATATTGATTAAACGCTATTTAAAAACAGGCAAAACTAATAATATAGTCAATTATAACCTAAAAATAGTTTTTAATCCCTGAATATGAAATCAGCTATATGATATTTTTTATTAATCCAATACAGAATATTAACTTATAAATCTTATATTCAATAAAAAACAGATTTTTTTATAAACCAATTTTAAATTTTAGGCGGTGCCTTTAAATATTTACTGAAAAGTAATAAAAAATAGCTTATAATCTATTTTTACAGATTATAAAGTCCAAATAATATTTAGATGAGGAGCTATGAAGAGAATAATTATTTCAAGTGTTGCCATAATATTTTTAATCACCATGTGCTTTTTTGCTATTGCGGGGCTTACCGGTTGTTTTAATCAGGCGCAGCAGACTTTGCCTACGATTTCAACGGCAATGGAAAGCACCACGGCAGAAACCACGATTCCACCTATTCCAGCTACTGTAGAGACAGTGGCAGGGGAAAAGATACCTTCAAATTTTGAACTTGTTTATGTTCCAAAAGTGGATGTGCCCTGGTTCCAGGTAATAAAAAAGGGAATAGAAAAATGTGCAGAAGATTACGGGTTTAAGGTTACAGTGACAGCACCGCCAAAACTCGACCCGGCGATACAGGCACAAATAGTGCTGGACCTTATTGGAAAAACAGCCGATGCAGTAATCGTATGCCCTGTTGAAGAAGAATCGATGGATACAGCCCTTGAGAATGCAAATGCTGCAGGGATAATGACCTTCAGCAATGAAGGAAATACTTTGAAAAACATAAGCTATGACTTTGAATCTATTTCAAATGAGTCATTCGGGCAGACTATTATGCAGTCTGGAATAAAATATACCGGGGGCAGCGGAAACTATGTAGTGTCTGTTGGTTTTTTAAACTCGGCTGTACATAAGGCCTGGGCAGACGCTGAAATCGCTTTTCAGCAGGAGAATGCACCTGGAATGGTGAATATCCTGGGATACTCCGAAGGAACTGACAGGTTTGAGGACAGTGAGGATGCGGAACTTGCAGCCACTAAAGTGAGCGAAATAATTTCCGCTAATGCAGACCTGAAATTGATAATCGGCAATTCCATGACCACCGGTTTTGCTGCCGGGGAAGCCATAGCCAAAAACCGCCTTCAGGGGATACTTTTCTATATCGGAACCGGGCTTCCCATAACAGTAGGGGAATATATTAAAGATGACATAATACAGGAAGCATTTTTCTGGGATCCATACCTTACAGGATATGCGCTGGGATACATGGCTCTTAAAGCATGGGAAGGTAACCCGCTTACTGCAGGCGATGCTGTGGTACAGCCAAATGGTACGATACTGCCGGGATATGAATCGGTTACATCAGGCAGTAATTCTGCAGGTTCAAATGTCATCGCAGGCAACGCTACAGAGGTCATTACAAAAGAAAACTTAGAAATCTGGTATACAAAATTTGAAGAATATGGCTGGCCTCAATATTAGTATAATAAAGGGCTATATTGCCATAACGAAGCTCAAACTTGTTGTACTTCTTTTTTTTACAGGCTTTGTCAGCGCACTGATTGCATCAAGCATATATGGGTTTGACTGGACTGAAATAGCGCTTATCTCAATTGCAATAATTTTAAGTGTCATGGGCACTAATGCAACAACTGCTTATATAGACCGTGAAATGGACTTTGTAATGTCCAGGACCAGCAGGAGGCCTGTACCGTCAGGGGTAATAAACCCGCCGGTAAAAGCTCTTATTTTCGGTATAATCCTTGTCATCTGCGGTGTAATAATAGGTGCTTTAACGAGCTATATTGCAGCTGTTTTTATATTCCTGGGATTCATAGATAGCGCGCTCATCTATAATGCGGTATCAAAAAGGCGTTCCCCTTTAAATATATTATTCGGAGCCCCAGCCGGCGGGATGCCAGTACTTGCCGGATGGATAGCAATATCCAATAACAGGATCGACCTGATAGCTGTCCTGATGTTTATACTGGTCATCATTTGGACACCTATTCATATCTGGAGCCTGGCATATTTTTATAAGGAGGATTACAGCAGGGCTGGAATACCTATGCTGCCTTCAATCTGGCCAGCCCGTAAAGTATTCATACTGATTGCGGCACTTAATCTTTTGCTTGTATTTTTTTCTGTTTTTATCGGGATTTTTTTTAATTTAAGCATCCTGTACATTGTAATGTCATCAGTTCTGGGAGCAGCGATATTAATACTAAGTGTTGTATTGATATCAGACAATAAAAAAAACACTGCATGGATCCTATTTAAATTCTCCAGTCCATATCTTGCAATAATATTTTTCTTATTGCTGGCAGAATACCTATGGATTTAAGAAAGTTAAAAGAATACCGCATTTTAGACCGGAATTTCTACTGCAGGGATACAGCTGAAGTTGCAAAAAGCCTCCTGGGGAAACTGCTTGTAAAATTTTCCGGAGGAAATACTATAGTAGCAGGGTTCATAGTAGAAACTGAGGCATATTACGGCGCAGATGATCCTGCAAGCCATGCATTCAGGGGAAGGACGCCCCGGTCTTCAATAATGTTTGGTAAGCCAGGTATCGCTTATGTTTATTTTTGCTATGGGGCTCATTTCATGCTGAACGCAGTTACAGAAGAAGACGGCACTCCGGGCGCAGTCCTTATAAGGTCTGTAGCAACAGTCATGGGTATAGAGACTATGATATCCGGGAGAAAAACAGGATGCATCACCTATCTTGCTAACGGTCCAGGAAAGCTAACCAGGGTTTTTGGAATAGACCTGAGTGATAATGGAAAAGATATGACAGCCCCTGCAAGCGACCTGGGAATTTTTGAAAGCAAAGAAGCGCTCCCTTCAAAAAAAATCTACAATTCTCCAAGGGTTGGAATAAAAAGCGGGAAAGATAAACGCCTAAGGTTTTTAATAAAAGATATACGCCAGGCTTAAAATATAACCCAAAATATTTAGGTTTATATTTTAAGTTAATCTAGTATAATATTTTTTAGAGACTGTCAGGATTGTATAATAATTAATTAATTAATATTTAAAAAGGATAAATAATGATAGATATAGTAAAACTCAAAAAAGTTTCCGTGATGTCCAGGCGGATGTGTCTTATCAACCATATAGCAAACAAATTGGGAATCGACATATACTATCTTTTTGGTCTTTTAAACATGTTTAATACAAAGAACAGGGGAAAATGGTTCTGGCAAAAGGCGTCATTTCAAGGGCCTCTCAAGGATTCCTTTGAAAAATTCAATGCCTTTATGGACAAGTTTTCCCAGCAGTTCAAGTCAATGGACGAAAAAACCATTGAAGACAATCTTGTCGAGGGACAAAAGCTTCTGGAAAAGCTGGTGGTAGACCTTGAGACAAGCCTATCGGTAAGCAGGGAAGTAGACGAGACAAGTGTTAGATTTTATCTTGATGACAATATAAAAGGTTTAATAGATCAAAGTCTTAAAGAAGCTAATTAGAGCCGGTTTCTTCTATCCTGAATATTTCCCTGTATCTTTGGCCATCCTCATAGGTTCTTTCTCCATAGCGGGCAGCTGCATCTTGAGCATCAAATTCTGCAACTATTTCATAATCACCCTGCAGTAATTCAAGCTCTTCCCTGGTTTGCGGTGCGAGCCTGATAATCCAGTACTGGGGACCGCCTATATATATAGTCAGTCCATATTCTGTCTTATTATCAAATAAGATCATTGAGGTCCCGGATTCTGCAAAACTGCCTACAGGTTCAGCAGGTGGCATTGTTTCATATTCCATATTTGTGGTTAAATTGATTTTGGTTTTTACTACATTTTCGACAATATCCGGCTCTTTTTCTGGAAATTCATTTAATATGTAATCATAGATAATCATCGCTTCTTCGAACTTTGATTGACTGAAGAGCTCATCTGCAGCACTGATTATTGCGCCGGCAGGCACACCAGATAAAATATAATCACCCATAATATTCATCTCAATTTTTTTTGACTCCAGAAATTCCGGGGGTATTTCATAGACTTTAAAAAAACCTGTAACGCTGCCAGGATAATCATTGGCTTTTTTTAAAGCCACTGCCCTGCTTATGTATGTTCTGAAGAGCATGTCATATGCTTTTGTATAAAAATCACTGTCAGGGTATTCTTTGACTACCCTTTGCAGGACCTCAATGGTATCATCCCAAAGGCCTTTTCGCTTCAGCATATCAGCAGTGTTTAAGAGATATTCAGGGATCTTATATTTTGCAATAAAAGCATCATTAGTATCCGGATAATCTTCTTCAATCTGCTCAAGGTATGCTATTGACTGGCGGTAAGCAGAGACAGCTTTTTCAAGATTACCCTGGCTGGAAAAAGCTTCAGCGATTTTCATATAAGATTGTGCAAAGATTTTTTTTATTTCAAGCTCATCAGGGTTTATTGTTTTTTCTTCAATTGCTTTTTCCAGGTAATATACTGTTTCCTCATAATCCCCGTTTAAATAATAACAATATGGCAATTTCTTTAAAGCCTCCTCTGCATATTTGCTTGAGGGAAACTTTTCAAGCAGTACCCCATATTCTTTCGCAGCCTCAGGGTAATTCTCATTTTCGTAATTCTCAGCAGCAGAACTGGATAGTGAGTATGGGCCAAAAAAACTGGAAACCACTAGGCCCGCAGTAAAAAGCAGGAAGAAAAGAGTGAAAATATACCCTGATACGCTTCTTTTAACAAAGTAGAATATTAAAAGAATAAGATTTATTACAATGGACGGAATGCAAAAAAAAGGAAGCAGGTCCCAGAACTTACCTTTGTCTACAATAAGAAGGTAACCCATACCAATAAAAACTAGAATAAAAAAAACTATATAAAAAAGTGCGCCATTGCTTATAGCCCTGGTCCTGTTATATGAATACATATTTTTTATGGATTTTGTTTTATTAAATAAATAATACTATAACTTACTCCTTGTTCAAATAATTAAACCGGGTACCTGTTGTTTATTTGAAATCCAGGTAAATAAGCTTCATTGGTACTGTCAGAAAAATTTTTTATGACAGTATATTTTTTATTATATTTTTGACATGTTGTCAAATATATACAGGTTTCCACTTATTAATCATTTCTTGCATGCAGGTAATTACACTCCATTACAAAAGTGTCCCAGTATATGTTGTTATATAAATGATGTTTTTTTAAGGTATCAACCAGTATAAAACCACAGTTATCATATACTTTTTTAGCCCTGCAATTATATTCATAAACAAGAAGCTTTATCTTTTGAAGTTTTAAATCGCAAAATACAAAATCCATGAGGGATTTTAATGCATCTGTGCCGTAACCCTTGTTCCAGTAATCTTTATTACCGATAAAAATCCCGAATTCGCAGTTTTTTTCATTCCAGTCGATTTTATGCAGACCGCAATTACCTATATATACGCCATCATTTTTTGAAATGATTGCAAATACGAAGTCGGTTTCAGAGTCTTTTATAAAGTTGAACCATTCCAGCTCCTGCTCTTCAGTTATATTTTTTACGCTGGTGCTTAAAAACTTTACTACCTCAGGATCGCTGAACCATTTAATGCAGGACTTTAGGTCACTTTTTTTAATCTTTCTAAGGGTCACTTTATTGCCGGCCAGTATTATATTTTTATATTGTTTTACAGCATTCATTTTTTAAAAAATACCGGGTCTTTTATCACCCTATATTATTAGTATTGGTAAAATAGTTATAATATTCCTGGTTCAAAAGATATGTTAATGAATTCTAATTAAATAATTTTATTACAGTTTTTACTTTAATGCATTTCATTATTATTATAAAATGATTTAATTATCAAATCAGCCAGTAATAATGATAAATGGAGGAGACTAAATGAAAAGATGGGAATGTACAGTGTGCGGGTATATATATGATCCTGAAGCCGGAGACCCTGATAATGGTATTAAGCCCGGCACCAGCTTTGATGATTTGCCCCCAGACTGGGTTTGTCCGGATTGCGGTGCTTCCAAGGATGATTTTGAACCTATGCAATAAAATGGCCTGTTTACCGTTTTTATTATTGGGCTATGTTATATTTATATTTTTAGCTTAATTGCGTTTACAGGGCAGGAGTTTTCACAAAAGCCGCATAGGATGCATTTATTCTTATCAAAAACCAGGCAGTGAGTATGACTGTCGATTTCCAGTGCCTGGGTCATACAAAGCGACGGGCAGACACCGCAGTTAATACATTTATCTATATCTATTATTATATCTTTTGAAGCATCCTGTATTGAGATGCCTTCACTTTCAAGATAATTTATGCCCTGTTCTATCTGTTCTTTCGAGCCGCTTATCTCTATTAGTATCTTGCCTTCAATATCAGCAGTGATTTCTGCCCTTAATATATTGAACTGCAGGTCAAAATCCTTTACCAGCCTGTATGTAATAGGCTTTGTGACAATTTTCTCCGGGAATGTCAGCACCAGCCGCCTTGAAACCATATATAACTTTTCTCCGATATTTTATAAGATATTTATATTTAAATAATGACAATCATCTGCATTTCAAATCTCATCCCTTCCCAGGATGTTTAAGACATTTGCTTTTTCTTCAAAAGGCAGGGGCGCAACAGGATTTGAAAGTAAAAAAATGCCTTTTTGTATCCATTCCTTTAACAGGTTTGCAATCTCAAGCGCTTTACTGTAACTTGAGAGAGAGCCCGTGGGTACTTTCTTCCCTTTAATGGCTATAGAGCCTCTTCTCAATTGTCCATAACTTACCCTTCCGTAGGATGGCTTGTTTCGTCTCTGGACAGAATAATCATAAATTTCTGTAAACAATTCTTCGTCTGATACTTTAAGAAATTCCACCATTTCTTCATCCAGCACCGGTATTGGTATTCCTACGCCCACATACATTGTTATGCCGTAACCGAAAAATGTCGCAGCCCTCAAATATTGTGTATTCATTTTCTTCAGGTCACCAATAAGAGCAAGCGTGCCCGCAGGCGATAGGGGTGTTCCGTTTGGATGTCTTTCTTTTTCCGGGTTATGCTGGGTTCCCTGCCATGCAATATATCCCTGGGCGCCTCCCAGGAATACTCTGGTACCAATGCCTAAAGTCCTGTAATACGGGTCATTAAAAAGTGGGCTCAACTGTCCAGCGCTTGAGTAAGTGATATTTCCAATATTTGGCATGAGTTTTCCCATATATGTATATATTGTCCTTGAAGATGAATTAGTTGCTGCTGCATAATTCTGGTAAACATTCCTTGGATTGAAAAGATATGCCTGGTTCAGGTTTTCAAGGGTGATATATGACTCGATTTCTTTTCTTGGATAACAATCTGTGCCATAGGAAGTCGCCCTGAGCTTTACAGGTTTTTCCTCTACCAGGTCCTGGATAACATATGCGCCACCATAATTCATACCTTCTGTTTCAGATATTTCGGTAACACCTATATAAGCATCGACTGCAGCAATACCTGCATATGCCGGTACGTCGTTTAGCCATACTTTCTGCATCTTTATAGGTGGGTCGGAATGGCCAAAGTTTAAAAATGCCCCTGAGGAACACATAGGTCCAAAAGTCGCTGTTGTGACCACATCTATTTTTTTTGCTGTATTTTTTATACCATTTTTAGCGGCATATCCTATTATTTCTTCTGCATTAAGCACTACGGCCTGTCCGCTTTTTATTTTTTCATTGATTTCTTCTATAGTTTTAGCCATGTGATTTATAATACTATTCTTTTGGTTTTTTTCAATAAAGTTCACATAAAGTTTCAATAAAGTTTAAATAAAGACATCTGGTCAATTTCAACCACCTGTCTTATAATTTATACTTAATTTATATTTGGGGCTTATTTTTTATAGAGCTGGTATTTTTAATTAAAATAAAAAAGTAAAAGGGGATAGGAATATGTCGCTAAATCCAAAAACAAAAAATCCATTGGTACTGTCTATTGTATCAACTGTTTTTCTGGTTCCGGTTTTAATACTCACCTATTTTCTATTCAGGGACTCTGCAGTCAATGCCTGGTGGATAGTCCTGATTGTGAATGTGGCAATCTATTTTGTATTGATTTTCCTGGTATTTTTATATTATGGAAATATCGGAAAAGGAAAATAGTACGGCAAAAGAAACAGAACCTGCAGGATATTTCAGTGAAAAATGGCCGGTTGGCCCACCAGGAAAATATGGGGCCACAAATAACGAGATGCTTCTAGTAGACCTTATTCCTGAAAAGCTTGATTTAGACAGGGGAATATACAGGAAAAATATACTGCAAAGCCATAGATATGCCTGGCAGGCGTCTTACAGACATACGGAACTTTTAATCAGCGCTGATTCTGATATAAAAGAAAAAATAAAGGGACTGCTTGAAGAAATCTACAGGCAACTTGACTACTGTATACAGAAAGAGCCCGCTTTTTTAAAAAGCCTTTCCCCGGTTAAAGTGAAACCATTTTTCCCTGAGGCAATCAGGAATATGTGCAGATTGTCTGCATTGTTTAATGTAGGGCCTATGGCTGCCGTTGCCGGAGCAGTAAATGATTTTCTTGCAGCAGGGCTTAAGTCTTCCTGTAATGAACTGATAATTGAAAATGGCGGCGACCTTTATATTAAATCCGGAAGGGATATAAATACTGGGGTTTATGTGAAAAACAGTTTTTTTAAAGACTTGATTACGGTGCAGGTTGATTCAGCAGATATGCCATGCGGCATATGCTCGTCATCAGGCACTTTTGGCCATTCGCTTAGCCTGGGTAATTGCGACCTTGCCGTTGTGCTTTCAGATTCTTCAACAGGCGCCGATGCTGCGGCCACTGCAGTGGCAAACAGCATTAACACAGTTGAGGATATCAGGAAAAGTATTGATTTTTTCAAAGGTCTCAGCCCTGTAAAAGGCCTGCTTATCATAAAAAAGGATATTGTGGGGATATGGGGAAAAATAAGGCTTGTTTAAAAATATTATTTGCAACTCTCATATTATTCGTTGCAAGTATGATTACTGCCGGCGTGCTTGCGGGTTGCGGAAGCTATGGCAAACCATATGCTCAGGAAAGCGCTTCCGGAACTGAAACAATTCCGGTTGAGAGCAAAGAAGGGCAACCAGATATTGATGCTGTAAAAAGATTTAAAATATATATTGATGATTCCATACCTGTTGAGGTGGAATACATGATCAACAGGCAGCTTGTAAAGAGCGGGCGGCAGTATAAAAAAGAAAATCCTTCCTTCGGGGGATTTGACAGCGTTTTTGAAAAAAATATTGCAGAGATCTCATTTGAGCTTGCGCTCTATGATGAAGGAAATACTGGAAACAATAGCAAAAAGCTATATGGCTCCCTGTTCTATGCGCCTGTCGTTTCTTTTTATTCGCTGGTTGAAGATATTTCATGGGATGATTTTACCGGGATATGGGATGGTTCAAAAAGTATCATTGCAGATATTGAAGGCAACGAAATAATCCCTGAGCTTGTAATATCCCGTGAAATCCGGAGAGTACTTACCAGTTTGCTGGGTGAGTGCAGAGCAGAAAACGTTACAATGATTGAAAGCAAGGATATACCCGGCGCATTGGCCAGCATGGAAAATGCGGTTTCAGTTGTTGCCTTTGAAGACATAGATAAGTCCTGCAAGGTTGTAAAAATCAACGGAAAGTCCATCCTTGACAGTGATGCAAGCATTTCAAATTACCCCCTGGTTGCCGGAATAGAGATCAAATTTCCAAATGCTCCGTTTAATGACGAGCTCAAAGATGCAACTGCAGAAAGTTTTGACAGCAATCTTATTACAAATATGGATCCGGGAGAGATCGTGACAATCAGCATGACAGGGGTTACGGCTCTTACAAGGCAGGTTGCTGAAAAAATGGACCAGAAAGGCCTGCTTTATCCGGCAGAAAAGATATCCCATATCCTGCTGGATGCAGACATTACCCATATAAGCAATGAGGTATCCTTTGTCGAAGACTGCTATGCAGCAAAGCCGAATACTATGGTTTTTTGCAGTAAACCTGAGTATCTTGAACTTATAAAGTTCATTGACGCAGACATTATTGAGCTTACAGGTAATCACCTTAATGATTATGGAACAAAATGGCTCGATTATACTATTGATATTTACGACAGGGAGCAAATACCGTATTTTGGCGGCGGAAAGAACATAAGTGATGCCCAAAAACCCCGGATCTTTATTATAAATGGATATAAATTTGCATTTCTTGGCGCCAATTCCTTTGGCCCGTCTTCAGATTGGGCAACTGCAGACAGCGCGGGATCCGCCCCTATAAATTCACTGGACGAAGAATCCAGGGAAAAAGATATGCAAAAATATGTCAGTATGGTGCAGTCTTTGAAAAGCCGGGGATATAATGTAATATTTACATTTCAATATCTGGAGACTTATAATTATTCCCCGACAGAACAGCAGGTTGCAGATTTCGAGAGATTGTCAGATGCCGGAGCCGTGGTTGTAAGCGGCAGCCAGGCGCACCAGCCGCAAGGTTTTGAAATAAGAAATGATGGAGTCATAAACTTCGGGCTGGGTAATCTTTTTTTTGGCCAGGCACTGGGGATTGAAGTAAAACAGGGCCTGATCGCAAAACATATATTTTACAGGGGAAAACTGATAAATACTGTGCTGATAACGACACTTATAGAAGATTTTTCACAACCCAGGCCTACAGAGGGCCAGGAAAGGGCAGATCTTCTAAAAGCAGTTTATAATGGCAGCATAAAATGATGCCGGCACATGAATTTTTAAGGTAATTAGTATAAGCCAAACGGTTAAAATAATGGGATTTTTCAAAAGAAATAAACAACAGGTAGAGCAGGATCCAGGCAATGACTCCGCCAGTTCAAAAACCGGTGAAAATCCTGAAGATGAGGCAGCAGGCCCAAACAAAGATATGAAAGGCGGCGATAAGGAAATGTCGTTTGTCGGCCACCTTGAAGAGCTCAGGAAAAGGATAATAATCGTACTTATCGTCTTTGCAGTCGCATTAGTTCCTGCATATATTTATCATAACAGGATACTGCAGTTCCTCATGGTGCCGCTTGTAGATAAGGAGCTTGTATTTTTGGAAATCACCGAACCTTTTCTAGTTAACGTCAAGCTCGCTTTTTTTGCTGCAGCTGTGGTTGCAATCCCCATACTTGTTTACCAGGTGGTCGTTTTTATTAAACCTGCTTTATCTGTAAAAATAAGGAAAAACTTAACGGTTCTTATAATTGCATTTTTTGCGCTGTTTGCTGCAGGCGTCACTTTCAGCTACAAGCTCCTAATCCCGATTGCAGTAAGATGGCTGCTGGGACAGGGAGCCGGACTTACACAGACACTTTCTGTCACCCGTTATGTGAGCTTTATCGGCTGGTTTATGCTTGGCGCTGGAATACTTTTTGAAATACCCCTTATTTTGCTTTTTTTGATTAAAGCAGATATCATTACTGTCCAGCAGCTAAGGAGGCAATGGCGCATTATTTATATAATTATCCTTTTGTTGTGCGCAATCCTCACACCTGACTGGAGCCCTGTGACCATGGGGGTCCTGGCAGTTCCGATGATACTGTTATATGAGGGGGGACTATTTATAGCAAGATTTTTTAAATAACTTTTTTATTAAAAATATTTAAAAAATTATTATCCCTGGCGTTTATTATTAACTTATGATAGTTGTGACTGATAATGGCAAATACAGTTAATAAATTTATGATTAATGCAGTAAATAAGAGGCAATAATGCAAATAAAAATTTGTAAAATTATGATTTTTATGGGAAATTAAAGGCAAGTGTGATTTTTTTGTTTCTTTGCTAATAGGAAAGAGGTGAATTTTCAGAAATGTTTGGTCTTGGATGGCAGGAACTCCTGATTATCTTATTTATAGCTCTAATAATATTTGGTCCGAGAAAATTGCCTGAGATAGGAAAATCACTTGGGCAGGCAATCAATGATTTCAGGCATAGTACAAAAAAGGCTACTGATGAAGCAAAAAGCCAACTGAAGGATATAGAAACCTCAATGGACAGCGACGCCACAATGACAGATACGCAAAATGGTTCCACCAATAAGGAAGGTTCAGGGACAAATGATCCCAAATAACCTTAAATTTTATGGAATTAAAAAAAATTGCCATAGTAACAGACAGTGCTTCAGATGTTTCAAAGGAATGCGCGCAAGCGGATAGTATCTTTGTGGTCCCTTTATACATACATTATAACGGGCTGGAATTTAAAGATGGCATAGATATCCAGTCTGAAAAAATATATTCGATGCAGAAGGAAAAAAAAGCGGTATTCATGTCTTCTTCTCCTTCCCCGAAAGACTTCATAGATGTTTATGAAAAACTCCTTAAAACTTATGATGCGATAATATCTATTCATATAAGCTCCAGGCTCTCAGCAGTGATTAAATCTGCAAAAATAGCAGCTGACCTTTTAAAGGCAGAAGAAAGGCTGATAGTCTTTGACTCTTTCTCTGGAACAATGGGCACAGGTTTTATGGCAATGGCTGCTGCCAGGGCAGTAAATAAAGGTTACGATCTCGAGCAGGTTATGCGAATACTTTTATTCCTTAAGGAAAATATGAAGCTTTATGGCACGATAGATACCCTGAAGTATCTCAGGAGAAGCGGCAGGGTGCCGGCAATTGCCTGGATAACAGCATCCGCTTTAAGGATAAAGCCGCTGCTGGGCATAAAAAATGGAGTTGTTGAGATGATAGGCATAACTGTCACGCGATGGGCCTCTGTTGCCGGTATAACCAAAAGAGTTATCAGAACATTCAAAAAAGAGAGGTGGGTGGTGGTAGCAGTCATACATTCCCTGTCCGGCATCGAGGCAAAAAAAGTAATGAAAAAGATACAGGCAAACCTCAATTGTGTTTCCGCAATGATAGTTGACTGCACTCCTGTGGTCGGGGCCCATACAGGACCGGGACTCATAGGGGTTATAATAAGCAAGCTTGACAGGCAAATAGCTGAGCTTTTTATATGAGTTATTGGGAATTTATAAAGGCCTGAAGTAAGAGAAAACGGGGATTAACTTAAGTGTGTTTCCTGTTCTCCTGATTCCCCGAATACGTCAGCTGAAAATATAAATATCTCACAATTCTTTTCTTTATAGCAATCCCCGTAGAGCCCCGCCTTATTGCAGGTGTGTTCCAGAAATTCTATACGGTCCCACTTATATTCAGCCGCCACCTGTGGCAGCAAAAGACCCTGGTAAAAGCCCTGCCTGATGAAAAGTCCATGCTTTCCAACCACGATTTTGTTTATATCTGATATTTTTTCAAATGGGGAAATCACAGAAATCTCGATATCAATCTCGCCAAGCTCTCCTGCAGAGACAGGCGCAAACCTGGGGTCATGAAGCGAAGCTTCAACAGCCATTTTCCTTACAGTCTCCCAAAGCGGCATTGAGCCTGCAATGTTTCCTATGCACCCTCTCAGGTTTCCTTTTTTATGAATGGTCACGAATGCCCCGCATTCTGTGCGGAGGATATTATCGTTTATAATAAAATCAGGTATCTTTCTTCCCGCAGTTACTGCCTCAACAGTTTTCCTGGCAATTTCAAGAAGTGTATTTTTTTGATTGCTGTCAAGATTCATCTCCACCATTTTTTAAACTCTCTCCAATCCGGATAAGTATTATTTATTATAATTCATTAAATCTGCAAATCATTCAAAGGGCTATAGGGCTATATTTCCAGTTATTCTTACAAACATTAACCCCTTATAATTACTACTGGTTGCTTTATTTTTAAGAAGCATAAAAAACTGCGGAGAGATAGCCGACCACGGCGCTCCTGTCCCCGCTTACATCACCGGAATTTTTATAGCAAAGCACCTTTGATTTATTTGCGCCCATAAGCTTGCACGCAACCATGGCAGCAGCGACCGGACCTCCCCCGCACATTTCAACAGCATCAGAATCTACGGCTTTTACAAGCGAAGAAGCGTCAAAACTGCCAATATAATCTATCGCCCTGCTGTCAAGCATAGAGGCGGTATTATAGCTGTGATAATGTGAAAGATCGGTGCTTGCAACTACAAGGATACTCTCATCCCTGAAAGTATTGCCTATTGCATTGCCAAGGCATTCAATATTTTTTGCCTTCTGGCTCCCCATGACAACAGGTATTATCCGGAAATCTTCAAGAACTGTCTGGAGGAAGGGAAGTTGTACCTCAAGGCTGTGCTCGCGCCTGTGTCCGGCTTTAGAAAGCTTTATGCAATCCGTGTTATTGGCTTCGTCCGCCAGACTGCGCGCTCTTTCAATATCGACCTGGATAATACCGAGAGGGGTCTCATAAGCATTTCCGTCATATACAGAGCTGTAATCAAAAAACTCTGAATGTGATGGCGCAATTATAAGTATGCTGTCAAATTTTTTATTTTCTATCTGGCGGAAGCTGCATGCCGCCACCTGTCCGGAGTAGATATATCCTGCATGGGGGCAGACTATTCCATTTATATTTCCAAGATTTTCTTTTTCGGTTTTATTTAAGAATTCAGCTATCATACGTGAGAGGTCGGCAGGGTTGCCCGGATAAAAACTGCCTGCCACCACTGCCTGTCTTATTTCTTCTGCAACCATGGCATTTTCTCCTGTCTAAAAAGGTTTGGCCAGTAAAAGCTTATATATTAATATAACTATATTTTACAACTGTGGGGCAAAGTTTTCATCAATTACTATTTGCGGAACCTGAAAATCAAAAAAAGAACGACATTTATTATTACTGTCAAAATAATGCTTATTATAATCGAAGTCGAAACCGGGAATGAGAAACCGAAATTTTCCCTTCTTATATTTATGTCGCCAGGCAACTTACCAAAAAAAGGTATTTTAGCAAAGAGGAATATTATTAATCCCAGTATGGCAATGCCTATACCTGCCAGTATCAATATTTTCCCTATATTGCTGAAATTCTCCTGAGCCATGTTTTAATTATATTTATTTTGATATTTTTTTAAAGAATTATAGAAAATCTTGACATGCCGTTGATAGATTAGGATAATATTGGAGCTATTGAAATGGCATGTTCATTACAAATTTTCAAGTGTTATTATGCCGGCGTAGCTCAATTGGTAGAGCAGCTGATTTGTAATCAGCAGGTTGTCCGTTCAAGTCGGTCCGCCGGCTCCAGAAATATTTGAAATTTCTGCCATACTGTATATAATTTCCTTTACGTGGAGGAGTGCCCGAGTGGTCAAAGGGAGCAGACTGTAAATCTGCCGGCGAACGCCTACAGAGGTTCAAATCCTTTCTCCTCCACCATATTTTTATAAAAAATCACCTGTTTTAGCTGATTACTACCGTGAAGCAGGTGATTGCATAAAGATAGGTTAGCTTTATGGTTTTCCATCCCGGCAGGCCTGTATAGCTCAGTTGGTAGAGCGTTTCCTTGGTAAGGAAAAGGTCACCAGTTCAATTCTGGTTACAGGCTCCATCTAATTGATTTTTTTCAATTATATTTTTATGCGCATAGACTTTGTTATCATTTAAAGGCTTAATAAGCAGGCCTGACAAGAATATAAAGGGGAATATCCTGGAATATGATATTTATTACAGAAACATAAAGAATCCAAGGCTTGAATTCAGGGGAGGTAAGCTAAAAGCCGTTGTTCCTTTTGGATATGATGCCCAGAACCTTATTGATAAATACAGGAATTGGATAATTAAAAAAACAAGGGCAATCGAGGACTCACGGAAGGAAGCTGAAGCAATAGAATTGAGCAGAAGGTCTTATAAACAGTTTGTTTTACTTGTCACCAGTATAGTCAAAGATTTTTCTGACAGAGCAGGCAGGCACATCGATGAAATAAGGTTCCGGAAAATGAGGTCAAGATGGGCAAGCATAGGTTTCAAGAGACATTCTTCATTATATGTTTTTTTGACCTTCAACAAGAGGATGCAATACCTGCCTGAATATCTTATAGAGTATATTATTTTTCATGAGGTCCTCCATCTATTCGAAAAAAAGCATAATAAAAAATTCCGTGAAATGATGATAAAAATGTATAGCAATTCTAAAAAGCTTGAGAGGGAACTGACGGTATATTGGGTCAGGATCTCAGATTTCAGTGAAACTTTTTGCAAAAAAACTTATAACAATATAACTTAATAAAATCGTATGCCATGAATGGCAAATCTTTGTAAGAAAAGAAATTAAATAATGATTAAATGATATAGGTTCATTGAAGTAAAAATTTGGCCGTGAAATAAATGTAAAAATATTTTTTAGTTTAATTGACACCATATTTCTTCTTTTATAGAATTCAGTTTTATTGTAATTTGTTGTAAAATATATGTTTGCGCATGGCGGTGTAGCTCAGTTGGTCAGAGCACACGGTTCATACCCGTGATGTCATTGGTTCGAATCCAATCACCGCTACCATACAGTAATTATTTTTAGGAAAATCCTAAAGAAAGGGAATATAAAATGGCAGCTAAAGCAAAATTTGAAAGGACAA